>CAZARO010000152.1:0-8587 GCA_964487165.1 uncultured Solibacteraceae bacterium
GGCGCTGATTGAAGAATACCCCGGCCGCTTTGTGATCGGTTCGGACACGGTCGGCTTCTTTGCTCAGTACAAGCCCACCCTGCAGCGCTACTATGTGCTGGTGGATGCCCTCAAGCCGGCGAACGCGCGCAAAGTGGCGCACGATAATTTCCTGGCGCTGCTTCCCGCGCGCCCGTGACGCCAGCTCCATGCGCGATTTCTTCCTTCGCGGATGTGTCGCGCTGGGTATCGCCACGGCGTTGCTCACGGAACTGCTGAGTCCGTTTCACCTGTTGCGGCGAGGCCCCATGGTCGCCGCCTGGCTCCTGATTCTGGCGTTGGCGGCGTTCCGCTTTGCCCGCCGCCCGAAGCTGCCCCGGTTCGCCATCCGCCCCGTGGAAGCGGGCCTCGCGCTCGCCTGCGCGGCGATTGTGGCGATCGCCGCCTTCACCGCGTATGTCAGCCCGCCGAATTCGGCCGACGCCATGGCGTACCATATGCCCCGCGTCCTTTATTGGGCGCAGGCGGGCAGCGTCGAGTTCTTTCCCACGCCGTATTTCAACCAGATCACGCTCCAGCCACTGGCCGAATACTTCGCGCTACAAAGCTACCTGATCTCCGGCGGCGACCGCTTCGTCAACCTCATCACCTGCGCCGCATTCCTGGCCGCCATCGTGGGGGTGTCGGCGCTTTCCGGAGCGCTCGGGGCGGGCACGCGCGGGCAAGCCTTCGCGGCGCTCTTCTGCGCCACGCTGCCTAATGGGATCCTGCAGGCTTCCGGCGCCAAGAATGAGTGGATGCTGGCCCTGTGGCTCATCTGCGCCGCCTATTTCGCCGCCCATGAAGACGCGCCATTCACGGGCCTCTCGCTGGGGCTCGCGCTCGCGACGAAAGCCACCGCGTACCTGTTCGCCCCGCCGCTGGTTCTCGCCATTCTGCTGATTCGCCGGCGGCCCGTTCGCGCTCGCTCGCTCGTGTGGATCGCTATTGGCATTCTCGCCGTCAACACGCCTCAATACGTTCGCAATCTGCGGCTCAGCGGCTCTCCATTGGGTTACGATTCGGCGCAGGGCGATGGCGTATTTCGCTGGCGCAACGAGCATCCCGGCCTGAAATCCACGGTGTCGAACTTCATTCGCCATACCAGCGATCAACTCGGGGACCGCAGCCCACGCTGGAACCGCTGCGTCTTCGAGGCGGCCATCGCCCTCCACCGGGCGCTCGGCATCGACCCAGACGATCCCGGCACCACCTGGCCCTCTGCCCGCTTCGAGCCGCCCCTCAATGCCAATCACGAAGCCGACGCCAATAACCGCTGGCACCTGCTGCTGGCGGCCCTCGCGGCGCTCTTCGCCGCGGCCACGCGCAAACGAACCTGGCTGGTCTACGGCGCCGGACTGTTGGCCGCGTTCCTGCTGTTCTGTTTCTATTTGAAGTGGCAGCTCTTCATGGGGCGCCTGGAACTGCCGCTGTTCGCCCTCGCTGCGCCGCTGGCGGGCGCGCTTCTGGAGGCCGTCCGGCCGGCGATTCTGGCCATCGTCGTGGCCCTATTCCTGGTGAGCAACACGCGCCTTCCGCTCTTCCAGAACTGGACGCGTCCGCTCGCCGGCCCGCATTCCCTGCTGGCCACCGCGCGCGACGACAATTATTTCCGCGACATGGTGCAGTGGGACAACCGCGCTTCTTATCTATCCGCGGTCGATCTCACGGCGCGTTCCGGCTGCACGGAGATAGGAATCGATATCGGCCGGAATCAGCTGGAATATCCCTTTCAGGCGCTGTTGCGCGAGCGCAATCCCGCGGTGCGCTTCCTGCATACGGGCGTCGAAAACGCGTCCGCGCGCTATACTCCGGCCGGCCAGCCGCGCCCCTGTGCGGTCTTCTGTCCCGATTGCGCCGGCGTTCCCGGCAAGCTGGCCCTTTACAGCGACTACGGTCCGCCCATCGAGATCGGGCACTTTCTGCTCTTCCTGCGGCGATAGGTTGGGCAGGTCTAAAACCCGGCTTTCCAGCCGGCCCCGCGGGCTGAAGCCCGCGCCACCAAGATGTGTCGATCCGCCTGGTGGGGTGGGCTTCAGCCCGCCAGTTAGGGAGCGACTTGCCCCACCTACGGCAGCTATTTCCGCGACAGAATCTGCCGCAGACGATCGATGGGAATCGCCTCCGCCCGGCCAAACTTCGACTGCACCGTAGTAGCTTGCAGCAGCGAGTTGTAGACCGCCTCCTCGGTAGTTTCCAGCGCCATATCGAAAAGCGGCGAGACGGCGTCGGTGCCCAGCGCTTCATACGTCGCCGGCCGCGGGCCGTTCTGCTTCACCCGCGCCGCCGCGGCGGTGGAAAAGGCGATCGCGAAATCGCCGCTTCCGTTGCTGTAGGAAGAGCCGGTGCGCGCCAGCCCGAAGACCGCGCGCGCCGCCAGCCGCTTCAAGTCCCGCGCCGTCAAGGGCGCGTCGGTAGCCACCACGATCATGCACGATCCGTCGCCAATCATAAAGGCGTTGACGGGATTTGGCAGTTCGCGCCCCACCGGAATTCCGCCCATGGTGAGGTGCCCGCCGAAATTCGTCTGCACCAGCACGCCCACGGTATAGCCGCCGGTACGCTCGCCCGCCACGCGCGAAGAGGTACCGATTCCGCCTTTCCAGCCGAAGCACCGCGTGCCCGTTCCGGCGCCTACGCTCCCTTCCGCCACGGCGCCGCCTTTGGCGTTGCGGATCGCTTCCACTGCGTGCTCCGGCCTGACATGCAGGCCGCGGATATCGTTCAGGCTACTGTCATTGGTCTCGCCTACGAGGGCGTTTACCGAGGTCACGCGCTCATTGCCCGGCTGCCCCAGCGTATAGGCAATCACTCCTTCCATGGCCGCGCCCACGCTGAGAGTATTAGTGAGGACGATGGGAGTCTCGATGGTTCCCAGTTCGTCCACCTGGGTAGAGCCAGCCAGCTTTCCGAATGCATTCCCCACAAACACCGCGCCCGGCACCTTATTCTGAAACAGATTGCCTTCCGCCGGGATGATGGCGGTCACTCCCGTGCGGATGTCGTCGCCCTCAATCAGGGTGACGTGCCCCACGCGCACGCCGGCGACATCGGTGATGGCGTTGAGAGGTCCGGGCGAATACACCCCCGGCGCCAACCCCAGATCGCGCGCCCGCGGCCGGGTGGATTGCGCCGCCGTCAGCGCGACCATCAGCACTACCAGCAAGTAGCGTCTCATATCACTGCGAACATACCACGTTATCCGGTAAAATCGGTCATGCACTGGTGGAGGCAATAAATGGCCGACCGCAGCTTACTGGCGGTGCGCGACGTCATGAAAGCGGCCCACTTCGCGGCCGCCCGGCACTGCAGGCAGGTCCGCAAAGGCGCCGCGGCCGAGCCCTACGTCAATCATCTGTTGGAAGTGGCCGATCTGGTGGCGGGCGCGCTGGCCGAACCGGATCCGAATCTGGTGATGGCCGCGCTTCTGCACGACACCGTCGAGGATGTCGGGGTCACCAAGGAAGAACTGATCGAGACTTTCAGCCAGGACGTGGCGGACCTGGTGATGGAAGTGACAGACGATAAGTCGCTGCCGAAAAAAGAACGCAAGCGCCTGCAAGTAGTGAATGCGCCTCATAAGTCGGTGCGCGCACAACTAATCAAGCTCGCCGATAAGATCTCGAATCTTAGAGCGATCCTGTCTAGCCCGCCCACCGATTGGAGCGTAGAGCGGCAGCAGGAGTATTTCGAGTGGGCCAAACAGGTGGTGGATGCGCTGAGTGCTCCCAACGTGGGCCTGAAGGCGGAATTCCAAAGCCTCTACGGTCAGGCCGGAAGCCTGGGTTCGCGGTAAGTTCTAGCCGGGGGCTTCGCGCTTGAATCGCGGGCTCCACCGCGGTGGGGTGGGCTTCAGCCCGCCAGTTAGTTAGCCAAGGTCTTTTGCCTTGAAATCCTTGCAGGATTTTGCAGGTCCGACGACTTGTGTAAGATCCTCGCCGTAAGATCTAAAGCGTACAGCCGAACCCCAGCGATGCATTCATCACGATCTGAATATCCACCACGTTGACCGCGCCATCCAGATTCAGGTCGTCCACCGCTTGCGCCGCGCCCAGGACCTCGTTGATCACCCTTTGGACATCGGCCACGCCGGCGGTTCCATCCTGCGTGAGCGCGCACGAAGAGATCACGGTGGTGTCGTCGCTGGCATTGGCGGACGCCGAGCCTGCGCCCGACGCACTCACCTGATTGACGACCGACGGCGGCGCGGTGTTCGCCACATTCACCGTCACCGTAATCGCGGAGTAACTGGCGCCGGCGTCGATGCTGTCGCTGCGCGTACACGTGTTTCCGCCGGTAGGGCAGTTCCATCCACTGCCCGCCATGGAAACCAACTGGAGCCCGCTGGGGACGCTCTCAGTGACGGTTACCTGGCCGATGGTGGAGGTGATCCCTTTGCCGGCGGAGCCGCCGGCGCTGCTCACAATCATAACCACCGGGTAATTGACACTGGAATAAGCGCTGGCCGATATCGGAATGGTAGCCGAGTACACTCCGGCGGTCAGGCCGGCTGCATTGACGCCAATAGTCAGGGTGTTGCCGCTGGCGGTAGCCGCTACCCACGTGGCCGTGGGCGCGCCGGCGACAATCTGCGGGATGGTGGTGGAGTTGGTGTTATCGCTGCCCACCACGGTGACGGTCTGGGACGTTGAGCTCGAACTCGTGGTGGCCCAGAATGTCGCCGAGGCCGGTACGCCCAACAGCACCGGGCCGGTGGCCGAAGTGACTAAGAGGCTGACCGCGACATAATAAGTACCGCTGGATGTGGTGATGTTAACGGTGGCGACGTAAGGCGTGGACGATGGAGACAGGCTGCTGACGCCGTTGAAAAGATCGACGATCAAGGTTGCCGGGCTGTTTCCCAAAGTCCCCGACCCTCCGGCGGGTGAGTCGAAGGTCAACCAGTTGGCGCCGCTGCCATACACCACGAATGCGCTCCACTGCGTGCCCTGGGCGCCCGAAATAGTGATGGCCTGCGCCTCCTTTCCGCTGGTCCAGAAGGTGCTGCCCGACTGCTGTTGGAGCGCGAGCGAAGACGGCCCTATCGCGAAGGCGCTGGCGGCCGGTTGCACCACCGGCAGTACGAGCGTGATGGTGGTGGCTCCCGAGAAACTGCCGCTGCTTTGCACGGTAATAGTGGTGGAGTAGATTCCCGCCCCCAGGCCGGTGGAATTAGACGTGACAGTGAAAGTCTCGACATTGCCGGAGGCGATCGGAGCGCTAATGCTGAATCCATCCGCGCCGGCCAATACGGGCGGCGCCAGGACTATGCCACTTAGTGCGCTAATGGTGAATCCCTGTTGCTGCACAATGCTGGTGTTCGGCGCCACGGAGGGAAAGACATAAATCGGGCCGGGTATCGGCGTGACTCCGGGCGCCGCACCGGCGCTGACGTAGTAATTCACGTTGATGGTGGCGGTTGAGCCGCTGGAGGACGTGAGGGCCACGGAACCCTGATAAGCTCCGCTTTGCAGATTGTAGGCCACGGTGGGGTTCAGAGTAAGCTCGACGCAGGCGTTGGGAGTGCCGGGAGCCAATATTTGTACGGTGTCGGTGTTGAGTTGGTTATTTGCCAGCAGCCAGTTGCCGCCGTTGTTGGTGGATACCGTGGAGGTGTAGCTGTTCGCGCCGGGGGCGGAGTCCTGCAGCGGGACACACTGGTCGCCGGGAGGGAACGGAGCGGCATAACTGAAGGCGGTGCTGATCGTATTGCTGGTGGCGCCGTTGACCGTCAAAGTCCCGCTATCGGTGCCGGTGCCGGTGTTGGTTACCGTGAACGTCACCGGGATATTCACGGCCGTGCCGAACCCCGTTTGCGGAGTGACGGTGACAAAGCCGGTATAATTTCCCACGCCCGCGGTGAGCGCGGCGTTGGCGGTGACGTTCAGTTGCGTGCTGAGGTTGCCCAAAATGATGGTGGTCGTGGCCGAAGCGGACAGCCAGGAGCCTGTCGGCGATACGCTATATCCGAAAGTCAACCCGGAACCCGTGATGTTCTGGATGCTAACCGAAGTCGATTGCTGGCCGTTGGTGGCCGCGGTGAGCGCGATATTGCCGGGAGTGATGGTGACGAAGCCGTTGCTGACGAATCCGCCGATCCCGCAGTTGATGATCTGCTGGTAAAATACCGTGATCGTGACGGGGGCGCTGGCGGGGCTGTTGGTGGGGGTGATAATTACCTGCCCAGTGTCCGTCACCGCACCGATACTGCGGTTCAGCCCGATAGTTAAGGTGACTCCGGTGGTGCCGCTAGTGGAACTGACGGTGGTACCGTTCGAGGTGGAGCCGCTGCCGGCGACGCTAGCATAGAGCCAGGCGCCGTTGTTGTCGCCATTGCTGGTGCCGTTGGGGTAATTGACCGCGACCGTAAAGGGGATGGATGCGCCGCTGCTGGTTAGAGTGACGCCTTGATAGTCGTTGCACGACGAGGCGCCGATAGCTACGGCAATAGTGCTCGCATTAAGGAGGGGCGCGTCGGGCGCAGTTACCGGCCCGTTGCTCACCGTCACCGAATAAGTGGCGCTATTCTGCCCCTGCGTGAAGTTCCCGGTGTGGCTGCTTGTGATGGTGAGGACTGGCTGCGGAATGACGGTCGGATCGCTGGCACTAGCGGCCGCGGCGCCGCCCCCCGATACACTCACCTGGTTGGTCACCGTTTCCGGCGCATCGGCGGCCACATTCACCGTAACCGCAATCGCCGGGTAGCTCGCGCCGGAAGCCAGCGCGTCGTTTCGATTGCAGGACGAGCCGTTGCCGGGGCAAGTCCATCCGTCTCCAGCCAGCGAGACCAGCGTCAGGCCGGATGGCAACGCATCATTCACGGTTACCGGCCCGCTGGTCGCGCCGGGACCGGTGTTACTTACTGCAATCGAGTAAGTGGCGCCTCTTTCCCCTTGATAGAAGGTGCCGGCGTGCGAGCTCAAGATAGTCAGCGTGGGCAACTGGACGACCGAAGCAGTATCGCTGGCGATGGCAGTTGCCGTCCCAAACCCCGAGACGCTGACCACGTTAGTCACCGCTGCCGGTGCGTTGGCGGCCACATTCATGGTCACCGCGATCGTAGGATAACTGGCACCGGCCGCGAGCGAGTCGATGCGCGTGCAGATGACGCTGCCGCTAGCGCACGTCCATCCACTCCCCGCCATCGATACCAGCGTGAGCCCGGCGGGGACTCTCTCGGCCATCGTGACCACGCCATTTGTCGCTCCGGCTCCGGTGTTACCGACGGCGACGGAGTAAGTGAAGCCGCTTTGCCCCTGAATGAAATTACTCGCATGAGAACTGGCGATGCCGAGCACCGGCCCGGAGACCGATGCGGCGGCGATAGATTCGGAAATCCCTTCCGTCGCGAAGGGAGAGCCGGACTGGACGGCGAGCGCACCGCTATCGGAGTCGATGGTGTACGCGAAGATGTTGGCGGAAACGGTACTCGTCACATAGGCGCGGTGGCCCGTGGGATCGAGCGCTGCCGAAAAAGGTCCGATCCCCACGCGAAATGGGGAGCCTGGTATAGACGTGAGGGCTCCATCGGTGGCATCGATAGTGTAAGCCGAGACACTGTTGGAGCCGGCATTCGTCACATACAGGAAGCGGCCCGTCGGGTCCACTGTCACGGAGTTCGGTTCCGATTCCGTGGCGAAAGGCGATCCGGCTATCGCCGCGAGCGCTCCGGTGGCCAGGTTGATGACATACGCAGAAATGTTGTTGGACCCATCCGCCACGAACACGAACTGTCCGGTGGGATCTACGGTTAGAGCATGTGGGGATAGACCGGCGATGAAGGGCGAGTTGGTAACTGGGGTCAGCGCGCCGTTGAATGGGTTAATTGTGTAGGCCGAGATGTTACTGGAGGTCAGGTTGGCCACGTAGACGAACTGGCCCGTGGGATCCACGGTCACGAAATGAGGAGAGGTTCCGGCGGCGAAAGGCGAGCCGAAGACGGCGGCCAAGGCACCGGTGGAAGGATCTATCTTATACGCCGATACATTATTGGAGAGACTATTCGCCACGTAGACGAAGTGTCCCGTCGGGTCCACGGCCGCGGAGTCCGGTTGCGATCCCGTGGCAAAAGGGGAGCCGGATACGGCGGTCAGTGTTCCGGTGGCCGGGTTAATGGTGTAGGCGGAGATATCGAAGGAATTCGGACTCACCGCATAAGCGAATCGCCCCGCTCGATCTACCGCGATGAAGGCAGAATCCGGCGCGGCGGCGAAGGGAGAGCCGGGGACGGCGGTTAGCGCCCCGGTAGCCGGAGTAACAGCGTACCCCGAGACTTGATTGTTATTGGAACCCCCATTCGTAACATAGAGGTAAGATTGAGCGTGACAGGCGAAAGGCGCAACGGCGGCGCAAAGTAAGAGCAGCGTTATCCGGTGTCGCATCCTTGCGGTACCTCGAATCTATCCCAAGTTTGACGACTTTAGAAACGACAAGCTTAACTGATTTCGCGCTGCCCGGTGGCTGATCTCTTTAGTGCCGAGCCCGCCCGGTCTCTCTCAAGAACTATTTGCCGTCGCTAGTACTACTGGGTCATAAAATATTACCCTGCTTGAGGTTAGCTCCAGCGCCT
>CAZARO010000153.1:0-8556 GCA_964487165.1 uncultured Solibacteraceae bacterium
GCAGCTCTTCCTCCACTTTTTCCGACCCCATCCCGAGAAAATAAATGTGCTCGCTCTGGCACTTGGGGCACAGAGTGGGGACCTTTTCGGCGTACCCGCAATAATGGCACAGCAGCCGCCGGTCGCGCTTGTGGTAGGTGAGGGTGAGCGAGCAGTTGACGCAATTCACGCGCTCCCCGCAGGCGCGGCACGCCACGAAGCTCGAAAATCCGCGGCGATTGAGCAGCACAATAGTCTGCTCGCCGTTCTCCAGGCGCGCGCCGATGGCCTCCAGCAGCTTGCGCGAGAACGTGGCCTGTTGGCGCGTCTCCAGAAACTCCTGCCGCATGTCGATGAGCTCCACCGTTGGCATAGGGCGCTCCTCAATGCGGCCCGGCAGTTCGACCAGGGTATACTTTTCACTGCCGGCGTTGTAGCGGCTCTCGAGACTGGGGGTGGCCGACCCCAGCACCACGCATGCGCCGGCTGCCTGCGCGCGCACGATGGCCACGTCGCGGCCGTTGTAGCGCGGATTTTCCTCCTGCTTGTAAGAAGCGTCGTGCTCCTCGTCGACCACGATCAGCCCCAGGTTGCGCACCGGGGCGAATACGCCCGACCGCGTGCCGACCACTACCGACGCGGCGCCCGAGCGGATGCGCCGCCACTGCTCCGACCGTTCCACATCGGTGAAGGCGCTGTGCAGAATGGCCACGCGGCCGCCGAAGCGGGCGAAAAATTGTCCCGCCATCGCCGGGGTGAGCGCGATTTCCGGCACCAGCAGCAGCGCGCTGCGGCCCTGTGCCAGCACCGCCTCGATGCAGTTGAGGTAGACCTCCGTCTTGCCCGAGCCGGTGACGCCGTGCAGCAGAAATGTTCGATAGCGCTTGTCTGCGATGGCGGCGGCGATCTGCTCGTAGGCCGCCTGCTGCGCTGGATTCAAGGCGTGCCGCACGCGCACCGGCCCTGCTGCGATCGCCATGGTTTCGGGTTTCAGAGTCAGCACGCGCTTGCGGGCGAGCGACCGCGCCGCCAGGCTGGCATTGCGTACGGTGCCCTCGAGTTCCTTGAGGTTGTGCGAGCCGGGATGCAGTTCGAGAAACGCCCGCAGTTCGCGCTCGGGCTTGTTCAGTCTAAGGTCCGAAGGGGCCACGGCGGACAATTCGACGCGCAATCGTTCGGAGGGCGCGCGCAAGGGATCGCGCTCGGTCTGCACCTGCTCGACTACGATGAAGCCTTTGCGCTCGAGCGATTTGATGGCCTTGTCGGCCATCGGCAAGGCTTTCTTCAGGTAGGCAGCCGACAGCGGGCGCTTTTCAAGCATGCGCAGGATTTGCACCACGGGATCGTCGGGCGCGGTGTCGAGAAGCAGTTGGCGGGCGGCATCGCGGCCGGAATCGGTCAGCGACCAGACTTTGCCCTGGCGCATTTCCGAGGCCAGCGGCAGCATACCGCGGAGCACGTCGCCCAGCGGCGCGCAGTAGTAGCCTGCGATCCAGCGGCCCAGCGCCAGCAGCTCGGCGTCCAGCACGGGGTCGGCATCGATGAGGCGGAGAGCGTCGCGGGTGGCAATGCCGGGGCGGTCGTCATGGCAGCGGAGGATGACGCCGGTGAGCTTGCGCGGTCCGAAGGGCACTACCAGGCGGCTGCCCGGTTGGACGCGATGGCGCAGCGTCTCCGGCAACGAGTAAGTAAAAGGCTGATCGACCGGTACGGGCAGACTGACGTCGCAATACTGGTACGATCCCTCGGGCATGAACTTTCAGGATAGCGAAGGTAGGGTTCCGGCTGGTTCGGTGGGAGGGTCCGTCGTCCGCCGCGGTCGTGGGCTCCAGGCGTCGGCGGACTTGCCATTGAAAGTTTTCGGCCGTCAGCCGGGAGGCGACGCAGGTGATGGGAAATCTCACCTGCGGCCTCCCCGTTGATCGGGTTGGCTGCCCAGCGGCTGCCTTATTTCGATCCGGGCACCCAGACGGCATCGGGAGTGGCGAGATCCACGCCGGCCACTTCGGTGTTCACACTCAGGTATTGCAGTCCGGACTTTTTGCCGGGCTTCGCCGCGACCGTCAACAGGTACTGGTTGTCGAGGATGCGCTGCAATTGGTCCAGGTACGGCACGATGGTAACCGGCCGCTGCATGCCGAGGTAAAACGCCTCGCCGCCGGTAATGTCGGTCAGCTTGGAGAGGCCGTTCTGCCCACTGATCGACTCCCAAAGATGGCCGCGCCAATGGCCCACGCCGGGGAAATAGATGGCGTGCACGATGGTGCCGGTTCGCTGCGCGACGGCGGCCGCCGTGTCCACGTCGGGATTGGTCAGGGCATTGCGGCCGCGGTGGGCGCGATCAAGGCCGTCGGTAATCAGCACGACCTCGCGGCGGTTGTCGCTCGGCTGCCAGCGCCGCATCAGGCTGGCGATGGAGAGATATGGACTGCCGTACGCGCCCACGTTGCTCATGGGCAGACGCAGCGCCTTGGCGGCCAGCTCACGATCGGCGGTGAAGTCCTGGAGCACATCCACGCCGGCGTTGCGCGCGTAGCCGACTCCAATTTGCGTGGTGGCCGGTTGCGCTTTGATGAAGCGGCGAATGTCCTCAAGGTGCAGCCCGAGACTCGAGATGCTGGCGTCATCGATCAGGAAAAACAATTCCAGTCCGGCGCGTTCTCCCTTGGCTGGAGTCCAGTCGAGCACCTGTAACTGTTCTTTCCCCTGTTTCACGGTGACGTCCGTCTTTTCGACTTGCGGAGTTCGCTTGTTTTTGTCGACGTTGGCGGTCACGGTCATACGTACCGGGGAACCGTTGGCGCCGGGAGTGGTGCCGGGCGGCAATTCGCTGAAGAGCAGCGCGGCACTGAGAATAGTTGCAATGAAGTTAGTCACGTTATTTTCCTCCTCGAAGGTTCTTGGTTGGTAGTTGAGATCGCATCAGGATTTCTCCGCCGCGGCAGTCAAATCCCGCTCTGCGAGCTGTTCTGGAAGGTCGGCTTCCGGGAGTTGGGGCGGCGCGGCGGGTATGGGCTTCAGAGCCTTGTACAGCGTAGCGTTCACCAGAATGGTCAGCAGCGATGCCGCCAACGTGGCGTTGTATACGTCGGTTCCGATGATTCCGGCGTGCAGCGCAACCTGCGCCAGGATGAACGAGAATTCGCCAATCTGCGTGAGGCCGATGCCGACGCGCATGGCCGCCTGCGCGGGATATCCGAACAGGCGGACCACCGTGAACCAGACTGCGAACTTACCCACCAGGATCAAGGCCACCATGGTGGCCAGCACGGGCCAGTTCGAGAACATGGTCCGCGGATCGATGAGCATCCCGATGGTGACGAAGAACAGCGCCACGAAGACGTCCCGCATGGGAATGATCTTGGCGGCCAGTTTGTGCGCAAAATCGGAACTGGCGATCAGCAGCCCGCCGACGAAGGCGCCCAGCGCGAGCGAAAGTCCGGCCGCTTGCGAAATGGCGGCAACCGTCAGACAGATGGTCACAGCAGTGAGAATCGCGAGTTCCTCGCTGCAGGTTCGCTCCACCCGAGCCAGCAGGCGAGGCATGATCTTCCAGCCGGCGAAGATCACCGGCACGAGCACGAGAACCGCTTTCGCGAGGGTTCCTAATAGCGGTGACGACTCGGCGCCATGGCCTGGCGCCAGGCCAGGAATCAGAACCGTGAGGATGATTACCGCGAGATCCTCGACCAGCGTAAGCGTCAGCATGATACGGCCGGACTCCGACCAGAGTTCGCCGCGGTCCATCAGCAGCCGCATGAGCACCATGGTGCTGGCGACACAGATGATGCAGCCGACCGCGATGCTCTGCGGAAGCGGCCAACCGAGCAGCATCCCCGCCCCCACGCCCAGCGCGATCGATAGCGAGATCCCGATAGGTGCGCCCACCAGCGCAATCCATTTCAACCCTAGGAGCTCCGGAATGGAGAACTCCATGCCGATGGAGAACATCAGCAGTATCACGCCCACTTCGGCCATCACTTCAAAGGTGTGGAGATCGTGCACACGCGGGCCGGGCGTCAGCGGGCTGAGCACCAGGCCGGCGAACACGTAGCCCAGAATCAACGGCTGCCGCAGCCGCCAGAAGAGAAGTCCGGCGACCAGCGCCGCACAGAGGACCATTGCGATATCGCGAAGTATAAACATTGTGCTCCCAGCCCTTACGGCGGCAATCGATGTTCCAAAGAAGGCTGCCGCAGCCTAATGCGTGTATTCAGCAGTTTGAAAGCGAATGCGCAGCGTTGGAGCGAGTCTCACACGCATGAGCCGGCCGAAGCTGTCGCAATCTTACGACTGAGTTTCTTGACCGCGCCGGGCGATCTGCGTACCGGGTGGAAGGTCGCCTACTTCGTCCAGGAAAATCGTTCCGCCTGGAGTACTTTGTGTTAGAGACCGTCGGATGCCAACTAAGTTGAACGTTCGGCCCTCGACGCTGGAAATCCCGCATCAAGGCGCACCACGGTGGTACCCGTTGCGTCTGGCGCTCTGTCCGCAATGTCGGGCAGCGGAGCAACTGCTGAACGGATGCGCTGCCTCCCATTCTGGCTTCACGGACCCGAAGGGGCCGCTTCTGGCTATATCCCGCAGGGTATCCATGCAAGGCCTCGCTTTGTACACCGTTCCAGAAATACGGTCTCGTATTTCAGCGGACCGCTCACTGGCGGTCGCGGCTAGGAACGAGGCCGCACACTGAGCCACGACCGCCAGGGAGCGGTCCGCTTGGGTGTGTGTAAAATACGCGAGTGTATTTGCGAAATGGAGTGCTTAGTACAGCATTTCGCAAATACAGATGCGTATTCCGCAGATCGAACTGCAATCGCTCCCTTACGGTCGCGGCTCTGCATGCAGCCTCCTTCAGAGCCGCGACCATCAGGAGCACTTAGTAAGTTGTGCCTCGAGTTCTATCAGCAGACTTAGTTGCTGGACTGCCGCGGCGCGAGACGGTAATACTTCAGCAGTTGGCGCGGGCCCGGAACATCCCTAGCCCAACAGGACGATTCACCGGGCAGATCGCTGCCATAGACCACTTGCGGGTAAAGACGGCCGTTGCGGTCTCGCAGGAGTAAGTTGATGTCTCCCGTGCCGCCGCGCCAACCCGTCGGCTCATTCGCCGACCCCACAATTGTCGATTCCGCATCGATCTCGCCGGTGATTCTCGCCTCGCGCAGCGATGAAGGGGCGCAGGCCGATACCGAGCTGCCATCAATGGCCAGTGCCAACCCCCAGACCGTGCCGCTGGCGTCGCGAAAGAGCCCAATGGGCTCGCCCGTGCCGTGCTGGTCAGCCGTAGGATGATTCGCGGCCGCGACCATGGGACCATACACGCTCTCGACCTCGGCAATCGGCCGGTACGGCGATCGCCCGCCGGAGTGCCGGCCCGCGCAAGCGGAGCATGCCAGCGCGAGCGCCGCGATCGCGAGAGTCCTCATGCCATGGACGCGAACGCCGCCTCGCGTTCGGCGCCTCGCTCGCGGATGGATTCGATTCCCAGGCGCCGCATCTTGGAAAGCAGCGTGGTGCGCGCAATCCCCAAATAGGCGGCGGTGCCGTGCCGGCCGCCGACCACCCAGCGCGTCTGGTCGAGGGCTTCGAGAATGTGCTGGCGCGTGGCTTCTTCCAGCGTCTTGCGGCTTTTGGGAAGAGCGCCACCCTTGCGGCTCTGCAACTGCCCCAGAGCCGGATTGAATGTGACTCCGGTGGAGATGATGACGCCGTGCTCCACGAAGTTCTGGAGTTGGCGAATGTTCCCCGGCCAGTCGTGCGCCACCATGGCGTCCATCACAGCGGAGGGAATCTCGTCCATTACCTTGTTCATGCGTTCCGCAAATTTGTTGACGAAATGCCGCACCAGCAGTGGAATGTCCTCGCGGCGCGCGCGCAACGGCGGCAGGTTGATGGGGAAGACGCTCAGGCGGTAGTACAGATCCGCGCGGAACTGCTTCTCTCCGATCATCTGCAGAAGATCGCGATTGGTGGCGGCGATCACGCGCACGTTGACGCGCGTGGTACGCGTGCTGCCCAGCCGTTCGAACTCCTGCTCCTGCAGGACGCGCAGCAGCTTTACCTGCAATTCCGGCGGGATTTCGCCGATTTCATCCAGGAAAAGTGTGCCGCCGTTGGCCGCTTCAAATCGTCCGATGCGCTGCGTTACGGCGCCGGTAAATGCGCCGCGCTCATAACCGAATAGTTCGCTCTCCAGCAGAGTGGCCGGGATGGCGGCGCAGTTCAAAGTAATGAACGGACCGTTGCGGCGCGCGCTCGATTGGTGAATGGCGCGCGCAATCAGTTCCTTGCCGGTGCCCGTTTCCCCTTGGATGAGAACCGTGGAGTCAGTGGGCGCCACCATGTCCACCTGCTGCAGTACGGCCTTCAACGCCCGGCTCTCTCCGATGATTCCGTGCGTGTCGTGGAGTTCTTCTTTGGGGGAGATCGTCATGTTCGTCTCGCTTCGGCTGTCGCCGTGATCAAAGGCTTTCAGGATCATTGTCTCGCTCCAATTTGGCTGCATTGAAAAGTCCCTCTGCATCATATTAGGCGGACGAGGTGCGGAAATGAAATCCTCTTTTAGTAGGACAACGCTCCACCTTTTGTGGATCGACTTCGGTCCGCTACCGGACAAGGGGGACTAGAGTCGCGCGCAGGCTGAAGCTTGCCCCGCCCGGTGTGACAGCCGATGGAGTTACAGTAGTTAAGAAGAGTAAGCGCAGAAACTAGCGGGAGAAGGCGGATTGGATAGCCTGGAAGAGCGGTTCGCGGCGGACCGGCTTGCTCAGAAACTCCACCGCGCCGGCTTTGAGCGCGCGTTCACGGGAAATATCGTCGGCGTGGGCAGTAATAAAGATGATGGGGATGGCGGAATGCTCCGTGCGGAGGCGGGATTGCAGTTCGAAGCCGTTCATGCCGGGAAGGTGGAGATCCAGAATCAGGCAGTCCGTTTCGGCGGCGCGTGCCGAAGCCAGAAACTCCTCGGCCGAGCCAAACCCCTCCGCCTCGATCTGAACCGATCTCATCAGACCCTGCAAAGCTGCACGAATCGACGCATCGTCATCCACGATGGAAATGCGGCGAGTGCGCGCCTGTTCCGGCATTCCCGCGGCGGCGCTGTGTACGGCAGTCTTCATCCTCTTTTATGATAAGCGGTGATGCCCCACGGCAGCTATCCTACCTTAGTAGTACGGTGCCGGGCTCGACGGTGTCCGGAAAATAGCTAAGTACACCATTTCGTAAATACAGATGCGTATTCGGCAGATCCACCTGCAACCGCTCCCTTACTTGCGGTCGCGGTTCTGCATGCAGCCTCGTTCAGAGCTGCGACCATCAGGGGGCGGTCGCAGCAGAATACGTTGGTGAACTTATGAAATGGAGTACTAAGCAATTGCGGCCACGTATGGACGCGGAAGCCCACGGATTGGAAACGAACCTGAGGGAGGCCGTGATTGGATGTTGCGCGAGCTCAGGCTGCGCGGAGTGAGTGCCGAAGCTCAGCCGCGGTGGCGGCGAGAGCGAGAAGTCGTGCCGGAGTGTCGCACGTTTTCGCCGCGTACACCGCGGCTGTCCGGCTAAGTAAGCCAAAATCAGGGCACTTACTTTGGCACGGCGATTGCGCTACTGCCGGCGAGAGGTATATGCAAGATGAACCATAGAAGATGGGCAATTACCAGAATCGCGAGTGCGGCACTCCTACTCGCCTTCTGCGCCTCCGCGCAGGAACATAAGTGGGCCGGGCGAACCCTGGAAGGTCTGGAACAATCGATTCATGACCGGCTGGCGGCGCTGCCGTACCACGGCGTGTTCGATACCGTCAATTTCGAGTTGCAAGGCAAGACTGTAGTCCTGACGGGTTTCGTGGTCAAGGACACGTTCCCGGAGCGGGCCGTGCGCGCACTCAAGCAAGTCGATGGCGTGGAGCAGGTGGTCAACCACCTGGAGGTTCTCCCGTCGTCACGCCGCGACGATGTGCTTCGTAAGAACATCTATCAGGCCGTCTTCGAAGACGGCTCCGGTCCCAGCGAGGGCGCATACGCCGGATCGGCAATCCATATCGTGGTCAAGAATGGCTTCGTCACGTTAGAAGGCGTAGTCAAGTCGGACGCCACTCGCAACAACATCCAGGTCAAGACGATGCGGGTTACTCCCCATGTCGTCAATAATCTGCGGGTGAGCCCGGATTCGGGAACCAGATAAGTCGGGAGGCAGGTATGAGGCGACACTTATTTGCAATCAGTATCGTACTCCTGGCGTTCGGGCATTCTCTCAGCGCCAATGCGGTCTCCCGCCGCGCGGTGATGGTGGCCCCCGGCCGCGGGGACCACAGATGCACCCTCCAGGTGAATGTGGACGGGGCGGCCGAAGTGGAGATCTGGGGCGACACCGCCGAGCTGCGAACCCTGTCGGGCCAGGACGCTTTTTGGCGCCGGTTCGAATGCACGGCGCCCGTGCCTCACCGGGCCGCCGACCTTCGCCTGGTGTCGATTTCGGGCCGGGGCGCGGTATCGCTCCTCAGGGACCCGCGCACCAGCCACGGCAGCGCTGTCGTCCGGGTTGACGATCCCAAGCCAGGCCGCGGCGTCTATACGT
>CAZARO010000154.1:0-8544 GCA_964487165.1 uncultured Solibacteraceae bacterium
ATGAACGCGGATTCACACGGACTCAGAACTTCGTAAGGACCACGCCGAGACGGAGAGCTGTGGCCGCGCCCCCGAGGAATCGCAGCACGGAGGACTACGCCGGACCTGATAGTGCTGTCGACCGGCCGACACATAAGCTCCTAATGTTTCGGTTTTCCTCTTTGTTTCGAGTGATGGAAGCCGGCGTGCTTCTTGTCGGCAGGGCAATCCGATAGCGACGAAATCATCGATCTGGCGCGTGTGAATCTTCTGCGCTGAAGATCGCCAAATGTTTACCCATAAGGAAGGACAACGAAATGGCGACAAGACAAGCAGCGCCTCCGTCACCGGTGACGGATACTCTTCGCGGCATGGATCTCCTCGATAGCGCGTCGCGGAACAAAGGCACGGCTTTCAGCGACGCAGAACGTACGGAGTTCGGCCTGCACGGGCTTCTGCCACCGCAGGTAGAGACGCTCGAGGAGCAAGCGGTGCGCGCCTATGAAGCCTACCGCAGGAAAGACGACGACCTCGAGCGTCATATCTACCTGCGGGCTCTGCAAGACACCAACGAGGTCCTCTTTTACAGGCTTCTTCTCGACCACATTACGGAAATGACGCCGATTGTCTATACGCCAACGGTTGCAGCGGCGTGTGAACAGTTCAGCCACATTTATCGCCGGCCGCGCGGACTTTTTATCTCCTACCCTCTCCGCGACTCGATTCCCGCGCTGCTGCGAAATCGTCCCAACAAGGACATCGATGTCATTGTGGTGACCGACGGCGAGCGCATTCTGGGCATCGGCGATCAGGGCGCCGGCGGGCTCGGCATCCCCATCGGGAAGCTTTCTCTTTACACCCTGATTGGCGGCATCCATCCGGAGCGAACGTTGCCCATCGTATTGGATGTCGGAACCAACAATGCCGAACGGCTCAAAGATCCGGAGTACGTCGGCTGGCGCCATGAACGGATCACCGGTGAAGAGTACTTCGATTTCGTGGATCGATTTGTGCAGGCCGTGAAGGAGGAGCTTCCCGAAACGTGTCTGCAGTGGGAAGATTTTGCAACTCCCCATGCCCGGCCGATTCTGCAACGGTATCGCGATCGCTTGTTGACCTTCAACGACGATATTCAGGGGACATCGGCAGTCGCCCTGGGAGCCGTCCTGGGCGCGGTGGAGGTGACCGAAAAGAGTTTGAAGGACCAACAGATCGTCATGCTCGGCGCGGGCTCGGCCGGCATCGGTGTCGCCGACGGATTGCGTGAGGCGATGAAAGGTGCGGGGCTATCTGAAAAGGAGGCGCGCACTCACTTCTGGGTTGTCGACAAAGATGGCCTTCTCCATTCGGGCCGGAAGGAGCTTACTGCGGAGCAGAGCGTTTATGCCCAGCCGGAGAGCCGCGTTTCCGGATGGCCGCGAACTTCCAATGGACACATCGGTCTCGCCGACGTGATCGGACAGATCGACGCCACCATCCTGATCGGTCTCTCGACGGTTGGCGGCGCGTTTTCGGAACCGATCGTTCGCGAAATGGTCCGCAAGGTGGAGCGGCCGATCATCTTCCCGCTTTCGAATCCGACGACGAAATCGGAAGCCAATGCCGATGACTTGATTCGTTGGACCGCCGGCCGCGCCCTGGTCGCGACAGGTTCGCCTTTTGCGCCGGTCAATTACGGCGGGCGTAAGATTCCGGTAGCACAGTGCAACAACGTTTACATTTTCCCGGCGATGGGTCTGGGCGTCGTGGCCTCCGGCGCTCGGCGAGTCACCGAAGCGATGATGCTGGCGGCCGCTCGCGCGCTGGGCGCGAATTCGCCGGCCCTCAAAGATCCCTCCGCGTCGCTGCTTCCTCCGCTTACCGAGATCCGGAGAGTTGCCGCCGAGATCGCATTCGCAGTTGGCATGGAGGCACAAAAGGACGGCGTGGCTCCGAAGATCGGCGAGGACGAACTGCGTCAGCGGGTGCTGAAAACGCAGTGGACGCCGGCTTACACCGCTCTGGGATAGCAACTCCAGCGACGAGTTTGGGCTGTACCCGCGGGCACAGATTTGGCCACAGAGGAACGTAGGGAAACACGGATAAGGTTTCCAAGGCAGAGATCCCAACAGAACGCAACGCGACGCACCAGCTTCCTGATCGCCTGCCAGGCCACCGCTAAAGGAGGCAAGAACGAGAATTCCTCCGCGGTGGGTTTTTATTCATGTTCTCCGCGTTCATCTGCGGCCAAACTTGTGTTGCCCGCGGTACAGCCCAAAGGCTCGCCTCGCCGGGCATGCGGGTCGGGCGGGGGAGACGCACGCTGACAGCTGACAGCTTCGTTCACTTGAACATCACATCTTGACAATCAAAAGGAGTGTGCCTTATCCTGCCGTCTATGGACGAACAGAATACGGACGTCATCCAGGGCACGCTGGACATGCTCATCCTCAAGACGCTGAGTCTCGAGCCCATGCACGGATTCGGCATCGCGCGCCGCATCGAGCAGATCTCGCGAGGCGTTTTCAAGGTGAATCCCGGCTCGCTGCTGACCGCGTTTCAGCGGCTGGAGCGCGTGGGGTGGCTGGATTCCGAATGGCGCCAGACCGACAACTCGCGCCGCGCCAAGTTCTATTCGCTCACCCGCTCGGGGAAGAAACAGCTGGAGGTGGAGGCCGCCGATTGGAACCGCCGCGCATCCGCGATCGCGCGCGTGCTCAAGGCGGAGGCGTAGACCATGTCCCTCTGGCGACAACTCAGCCGCGGCCTGGGTGTGCTCCGCAACCGGAACGCGGCCGATGAGGAAATCGCCGACGAGGTGGACCACTACCAGGAAGAGTTGACGGCCGCGTTTGCGGCCAAAGGGCTCTCGCCCGATGAGGCGCGGCGCGCAGCGCGAATGGAGATGGGCAGCGCGGTGGCCGTTCGGGAACAGGTGCGCGATTACGGATGGGAGAACCGTATCGACGCGCTGTTCTCCGGGCTGCGTTATGGAGTTCGCCGGCTGCTCGGCAATCCGGGCTTTACGGCGGTGAGCGTGCTCACGCTGGCATTGGGAACCGGCGCCAGCATCGCGATCTTCAGCGTGATCGACGCGGTGCTGCTGAAACCCCTGCCGTACCCGCATTCGGAGCGAATTGTCTCTCTCCGGCATACCGCGCCAGGCATACACATCGCGGACCTCAACCAGGCGGTATCTTTCCACTATACCTACAGCGAAGAGAACCGGGTATTTCAGGATGTCGGCCTATGGTCGGAAGGCGCGTGGAGCCTGACGGGACAGGGTACGCCGGAAAAAGTCCGCGGGCTGGTGGTGTCGAGCCGCTTTCTCGCCGTGCTGGGAATACAGCCGGCGTTCGGACGCGGGTTCACGGCCACGGATGAAGATCCGCACAGCGAATCCACCGTGCTGCTCTCCGATGGGTATTGGAAATCGCGGTTCGGTGGAGACCGCTCCGTGCTCGGCCGCCGGATTTTGCTGGATGGCGACGCGAATACCGTGATCGGCGTGTTGCCGCCGTCGTTCCAGTTCATGGGCCGGGAAATCTCCATTCTGGCGCCCTTTCAGATCACGCGCGCGAAGATCAACCTGATCAGCTTTTGCTGCCAGGGCATCGCCCGCGTCAAACCGGGCGTGACGCTGGCACAGGCGAACGCGGACGTGGCGCGCATGCTGCTGTTGGCTCCCCTGAAATTTCCCATGAACCCCGGATGGAGCCAGACGGCTTTCGTAGATGCCCGCATCGAGCCGCGATTGCGGCCGCTCAAGGACGTGGTTGTGGGCGATGCCGGCAGCGCATTGTGGGTATTGATGGGTGCGGTGGGAATTGTGCTGGCGATTGCGTGCGCTAATGTGGCGAATCTGCTGCTGGTCCGCGCCGATGGACGGCGGCAGGAACTGGCGATTCGGGCGGCGCTTGGAGCTGGGTGGGGCCGCATCGCACAGGAATTGCTGCTCGAGAGCATGCTGCTGAGTGTGGCCGGAGGCGCGGCGGGGCTGGCGTTGGCCTGGGGCGCGCTGCGCGTACTGGTTGCATCCGAACTGCCGCATCTGCCGCGCATCCACGAGATCGC
Source organism: uncultured Solibacteraceae bacterium (assembly GCA_964487165.1). Lineage (GTDB taxonomy): Bacteria > Acidobacteriota > Terriglobia > Bryobacterales > Bryobacteraceae > PALSA-129. Next base: position 4,033 of record CAZARO010000154.1, read on the forward strand.
GATCGACCCCGGAATAGTGGCGTTCGCTTTGGCCATTTCGCTGGGATCGGGGCTGATCTTCGGCCTGATTCCAGTGTTCAAGTACGCGCGTCCGCACCTCTCCGGCGGATTGCGCGGCGCCGGCCGATCGCTCACCTGGAGCCACGAGCGGCATCGCGCCCGCAATCTTCTCGTGGTCGTGCAAGTGGCTCTGGCGATGGTGCTGCTGGTGGGCTCGGGCCTGATGATACGCACGTTTCGGGCGCTGCGCCACGTGGATCCAGGCTTTTCGGGAGCGTCGGAACTGGAGACCGTGCGAATCGCTGTTCCGGAAACGCTCGAGAAGGAGCCGGAACGAACCGTGCGCGCGGAAGAGGAGATCCAGCGGAAGATCGCCGGCATCGCGGGCGTTTCCGCGGTGGCGATGACCACCGTGATCCCGCTCGAAGGCGGCTCGAACGATCCGGTTTACAGCGAGCATCCGGCGCCGAACGAAGGCGCCGTGCCGCCCGTGCGAAGATTCAAGTTCATTTCGCCGGGCTACGTTTCCACTATGGGAAGCCGCCTCATTGCCGGGCGCGACCTGACCTGGACCGAGACCTATAAAGCGGCTCCGGTAGCTCTGGTGTCGGAGAATCTCGCGCGCGAGCTTTGGCGCGATCCGCGAACGGCGATCGGCAAACGGATCCGCGTCACCCTCAAGGACGAGTGGCGGGAGATCGTCGGAGTTGTGGCGGACCTGCGCGACGACGGCATCGACCAGAAAGCGCCCACCATCGCGTACTGGCCGCTGCTGCTCAAGAACTTTGAGGCGTATGGCCCCGTCACCGCGACTCGCGACGTAACGTACCTGGTGCGGACGCCGAGGGCGGGAACTTCGGCGCTGCGGCAGGAACTGCAACAAGCCGTGGCGAGCGTGAACGCGAGCCTGCCGCTTGCGGACGTGAAGACCATGGAATCGGTCTATGAGCGGTCGCTCGCGCGGACGTCGTTCACGCTGCTGTTGCTGGCGGTCGCCGGCGGCATGGCGCTGCTTCTGGGCGTGGTGGGGATCTACGGCGTGATCGCGTATTCGGTGGCGCAGCGCACGCGCGAAGTGGGCATACGAATCGCGCTGGGCGCGCCGCTGCGCGCCGTTACGGCGCTTTTCGTACGCCAGGGGCTGGCGACGTCCAGCGTGGGGGCGCTGTGCGGGTTGACGGCGGCGCTGGCCTTGACGCCTCTCATGAAGTCGCTACTCTTCGAAGTGAGCCCGGCCGATCCCACGACGTACGTGGCGGCATCGGCGACGCTGGTGCTCGCGGCGATCCTCGGCAGTTACCTGCCGGCCAGGAGAGCTACGCGGGTGGACCCGGTGGAGGCGTTGCGGGCGGAGTAGGGCGGGATAAGCTCTGAACGAAGCTTCGAACAAAGCCCGGATCGAATCTCCACTGAGATCCACAACTACTACCTGCTCAGCTTCCGCCCGCCGTCCGACGAGATCATGACATTTCACTCGCCGAAGGTTCGAGTCATCGACTACCCGAAGGCGGTGATCCAGACGCGCAGAAGTTACTGGTCCGGTATTTACGATTCCTCGGCTGCGTAGCGAGTAAGTCAGCAGCCGCAACTAAGACTGCGGCGGGACGAGCACCTTGCGTTCCCGCGCGGCCAGATAGGCCGCCAGCGTTTCCCGCAGGGGCGGCATGGGCGCGAGGCCCAACCGCTCGATCTTGGCGTTGGAGAGCGCCGAATACTTCGGACGCCGCGCCGGGGTGTTGTATTCCCGTTCGTTGGTGGCCAGCAGCAGCGGCTTGAACCCGGCCAGTTCGAAAATCAGGCGGGCAAACTGAAACCAGGAGATCGGAATGCCGCCCGCAATGTGGAAGACGCCCGCAAGGCCGCGGTCCACCAGGTCCATCGTGCGCGCAGCCAGCAAGGGCGCATAAGTAGGCGAGGCGACGTGATCCTCCACCACGCGGATTGGTTGGCTGGCGCCGGCGAGCCGCAGCATGAGCTCGACGAAGTTACCGCGGGCGGTGGTGAGTCCGCCGGGTCCGAAGACGCCGGAAGTGCGCACCACAATGGCATGGTCCAGGTAAGCCTGGGCGTAGAGTTCGCCGGCCAGTTTAGAAACGGCGTAGGCGCTCAGCGGATGGGTAGGGTCGTCTTCGACGTAAGGGTGGCGGGCGCGGCCATCGAAGACGTAATCGGTGGAAAAATGGACCAGGCGCGCGTCGATCTGGCGGCAGGCGACGGCCAGGTTGCGCACCGCCAGCGCGTTCACCAGAAAGGCGGCCTGCGGCTCTTTCTCGGCGACGTCCACCTGGTTGTAAGCGGCCGCGTTGAATACCACGTCGGCAGCGGAACTGGCGAGGGCACGTTCGACCGCCGCGGAGTCGGTAATATCCACCTGACGACGGCCCCAACCAGTGACGGCATAGCGCCGGCTCCTCAGTTCGCGGACTAACTCGACGCCTAATTGGCCGGAGGCTCCAAATACCACCGCGGTTCGGTTCATAACAAGCAATCAGGATAGCAGGAGACGGCCTCCGGGCAAGGGCTTGATTGGCGGGCTTGGCGCGCGATGTCCCTGCGGGACATGGAAGGGAGTTGCAAAATTCGGCTGATCGACCGCTCCCTCGCGGTCGCGGCTCGGTAGGCTCCTGCAAACACAGAGACGTCATTCCGAGCCGCGCGCGCAAGCAAGCGGTTCTTCGAATCTTGCAACTCCCTCAGGAGACCGAATAAAAGCTGGCCCAGCGTCGCCTTATGATCGACCCCCTACGGGTCCGCGAAGTCAGAATGAAAAGACCTACGGCCTCAAAGAACCGAAGGCGAACGGCCGCCCTCCCGCGATACACTAGTAAGCCATGTCGTTCCTCGACCTTCTGCTCGGCCACCCGCTTTCCACTCGCGAGGAGCGAGGCCAACGAATTGCCGTCGCGGCAGGAGTCGCGGTATTCGGCCTCGACGCCTTGAGTTCGGCGGCTTACGGCCCCGAGGCCGCCCTTACCGTATTGCGGCCCCTGGGGGACCTAGGCGCCACGTACATCGTACCGCTCAGCCTGGGGATTATCGGACTGCTGACCATCGTCTACTTCTCCTACCGCCAGACCATCGAGGCTTACCCCGCCGGCGGCGGATCGTTCACCGTGGCGCGCGAGAACCTGGGAAATTTCCCGGGTCTGCTGGCCGGCGCCGCCCTGATGATCGACTATATCCTGAACGTGGCAGTGGGCATCTCGGCCGGCGTGGGCGCGCTGGTTTCCGCTTTGCCCTCGCTGCTGCCACACACCCTGGCGCTCTGTCTCGGCATCCTGGCGGCGATCACTCTCATCAACCTTCGCGGACTGCGCGAAGCCGGGCTGGTCTTCATGGCGCCCACCTACATGTTCGTGCTCTCGCTGCTGGCCATGATCGTCATAGGGTGCATCAAGACGCTGCTTGCCGGCGGGGCGCCCACGCCGGTGGTGGCGCCGCCGCCGTTCGCTCCGGTCACCGCGGGCGTCGGCTTATGGCTGATGCTTAAAGCTTTCTCCAGCGGTTGTACCGCGCTCACCGGAGTAGAAGCCGTAAGTAACGGCGTACTGGCTTTCCAGGAACCCGCCGTCAAAACGGCGCGCCGCACCCTGGCCGCCATTATCGTCATCCTGATTGTGTTGCTCGGCGGGGTGGCCTGGCTGGCCCAGATTTACCACGTCGGCGCCACCGATCCTGGGGACCCCGGCTACCAGAGTATGTTGTCGCAACTGCTGGGAGCCGTGGCCGGCCGAGGGGTCTTCTATTTCGTCGCCATCTCGTCGATCGTGTTGGTGCTGGTCTTCTCCGCCAATACTTCTTTCGCCGACTTCCCGCGGCTCTGCAACATCATCTCGGAGACTGGTTACCTGCCCCGAACGTTCGGCACGCGCGGACGCCGCCTGGTCTATTCGATTGGAATTGTGGTGCTGGCCCTGGTGGCGGGGCTGTTGCTGACTGACTTCGGCGGCGTCACCGACCGCTTGATCCCGCCATCGGTGCGTTTCTGGCTTTCACCCTCTCGCAGGCCGGTATGGTGATGCATTGGAAACGCATCGGCGGCCGGCACGCGCGCAACAGCATGATCGTAAACGGCATCGGGGCCACCGCTACGGGCATCACTCTGGTGGTGATTCTGTGCGCCAAGTTTCTGGAGGGTGCCTGGATCACGATGCTGTTGATGCCTCTGCTATTGGCCGCCATGATGTATGTGCGGCGGCATTACGATTGGGTCGGGCGGTCGGTGGAAGCTCCCTTCGAATTTGCCCCGGGCAAGCCCAATCCGCCCATGATCGTGCTGCCGGTGCAGCGCTGGAACAAGATTGCCGACAAGGCCCTGCGGTTTTCCCTGAATTTGTCGGCGGACGTGCGTGCCGTACACATCGAGTGCGCGGAGAGCGAGGCCCTGGTGAAACAGTGGCTGGTGCAGGTGGCGCGGCCGGCGCGCGAAGCGGGCTTGCAGGAGCCGGAACTGGTGGTGCTGGCGTCGCCGTTCCGCTTTATTGTGGGCACCATTGTGAAATACGCCCTGGA
>CAZARO010000155.1:0-8531 GCA_964487165.1 uncultured Solibacteraceae bacterium
TCGGTTCCGGATTTCCGCGACGTGCGCGGCCAGGCGACGGCCAAACGCGCCCTGGAAGTGGCCGCCGCGGGGGGCCACAATGTACTCATGATCGGACCGCCGGGCTCGGGCAAGACGATGCTGGCGAAACGCTTCGTCGGGATCCTGCCTCCGCTGACATTTCAGGAAGCGCTGGAGACCACGCAGATCCACAGTGTCGCGGGCCTGCTGTCGTGCGGTACGGGGCTTCTGTCGCAGAGGCCTTTACGGGCGCCGCATCACACGGTGTCCGACGCGGGGCTGATCGGCGGAGGCTCAGGGATGCCGCGGCCGGGCGAGGTGAGCCTGGCGCATAACGGAGTGCTCTTTCTGGACGAACTCCCCGAGTTTGCGCGCAATGTGCTGGAGATGCTGCGGCAGCCCCTGGAGGACCGCACCGTGACGCTGGCGCGCAGTAACATGACGCTGTCGTTTCCGGCCAGTTTTACCTTGCTGGCATCGATGAACCCGTGCCGGTGCGGATTCCGCGGCGATGCCACCCGCGAATGCCGCTGCTCGGGAGCCGAAGTGCAGCGGTACCTGGGCAAGATCAGCGGGCCTCTGCTCGACCGGATCGACATGCACATCGAAGTTCCCGCGGTGCCTTACAAAGAAATGCGAGCCCACGATGGCGGCGTTTCGTCGGCCGAGATGCGGGAGCGTATCCAGCGAGCTCGCGCCGTCCAGCAACAGCGGGGCTACTACAATGCGCATATTCCTCCCAGCGTGTTGCGAAAGCTGTGTCCGCTGGACGAAGCGGGGGAGCGCACGCTGGAGATGGCGGTGCGGCGGATGGGGCTTTCGGCGCGAGCGCACGATCGCATCCTGAAGGTCGCGCGTACCATCGCGGACTTAGGGCACTCAGAGTGCGTGTCCGCAAAGCATCTGGCCGAGGCTATCCAGTATCGGAGCCTGGATCGAACTATTGGAGTTGACCAATTCGTCGCGCGCCCTGGCTGGTTATCTTTAGTTATTCCGGATCGGAAGCCTAAAGACAGCGGAAAGAGCGGCGACGCCGACAGTATATGATTGTCGGTGGCAGGCGTTACATCTATGAGGATTATGGGATTACATCTCACTCCGTTGCGTGCCTGCGCTCTAACCTATATCGTTCTAACCGCTCTTTTCGTCGCCTACGAGTTCCCTTACCACACCGATCCCGTGACCAAGGTGGTCTTTCATCCCGGCGCGCAGCACTTCTACGACCAGGCTTACTCGGCTCCCTCCAGCCCTGAGCAGGAAGCTAAAGAAGAAATCTATGTGAACGTCGCTACCGTGGCCGCGGAACGCTCCCACATCAGGGAACAGGCGGCCGCCTTCGTGAGGCAATACGGACTCGAGAACAAGCGCATTCTGGATGTTGGCTCAGGCCGCGGTTACTTGCAGGACTCCGTTGCCGATTACACCGGCCTGGACATTTCTGGAGCCGTAAGCAGGTTCTACCACAAACCCTTCGTGCAGGCGTCCGCGACGGCGATGCCGTTTCCCGATAGCGAGTTCGATGCGATGTGGTCGATCTGGGTGCTGGAGCATGTACCTAACCCCGAGCAGATGCTCTCCGAGATGCGGCGGGTCACTAAGTCCGGAGGATATCTCCTGCTGTTACCTGCGTGGGATTGTTCACCCTTTGCCGCGAATGGATACCGGGTTCGCCCGTATAGTGACTTTGGACTTGGGGGCAAGGTCGTAAAAACTGCTGTTCCGGTGCTGGAGTCCCCGGGCGTTTCGGCCCTGGCCATCTACCCGGCGCGTATCATGCGCTGGATGTGGTCGAAGCTGAAAGGAGGCCCAACCGCCCTCCACTACCGCCTGTTGACGCCAAATTACGACCAATATTGGATGTCGGACAGCGACGCCCTGAACTCGATCGATTCCTACGAAGCCTACCTCTGGTTCACCAGCCGCGGCGATACGTGCCTCAACTGCGGAAGCGCCTTGGGCGAGTTAACAACGTGGCCGCCCACACTTCTGATCCGCGTCAATAAGTCCAATTCAAATTCCGCAAGCTCTGAGCGCCAGCACATTGCCGCCCATACCCTTCCAATCCCGCGGCCTTGACCAGAACTACTGAAGCTCAATGTTATCGCCCGCCTGACTTATGGTCAGGATCTTACAACGTACAGTTTGGGAGCTTGCCCATCGCCGCGGCCCGGCACTCCAGTCTCATACTGAGTTGCAGTTGTTATCTGCACGGGTGTAAGTGCGGAATTCCGTGGCGATGCCACCCGCGAATGCAAGCGAGCGGAGATTCAGCGGTGCCTGGGCAAGATGTTACAAGGAAAAGCGAGCCCACGATGGCGGCGTTTCGTCGGCTGGGATGCGGGAGCGCATCCAGCAGGCTCGCTCCATCCAACGGCAGCGGGGCTACTACAATGCGCACATTCCTCCCAGTGCGTTGCGAAAGCTGTGCCGCTCGATGACGCGGGGGAGCGGACGCTGGAGATGGCGGTGCGGCGGAGGGGGCTTTCGGCGCGAGCGCACGATCGCATATTGAAGGTCGCGCGCATCATCGCGGACTTGGGCCACTCAGGGTGCGCGTCCGCAAAGTATCTGGCCGAGGCAATCCAGTATCGAAGCCCGGATCGCAATTATTGGAATTAATTAACGGCGTTGTCGTCCCCGATCATTCCTGCCGTAACGCCACGGCGGGATCGATCTTAGCGGCCCGCCGCGCCGGAATCCAGGCAGCGGCGGTACCCGTCGCCAGCAATAAAACAATGACGGCCAGAAATGGAGCCGGGTCCCACGGGTCGACGCCGGCGGGAAGCAGATCGACCAATGGCCGAATTGCCAAAAGCGCCAATGGGACGCCGATGCCCGCGCCGCACGCCAGAACGGCAGTTCCGTCGCGCAGGGCAACCCGGACGATCCTGCCCGCAGTCGCGCCCAGCGCGGCGCGAATCCCGAATTCCCGCGTTCGCCGGCCCGCGGCATAAGAGACCGAACCGTACAACCCGGTCAGCGATAGCGCCAGGCCGAGACCGCCGAGCGAGCACAAGAATACCGTCGCCACCCGCATGGGAAATAGCGCTCCGGCAGCCGCCTCCTCCAGCGGACGGACATCCAGCGCGGCACTTCCGTCCACTTCGCCCAGCGCCCTACGCAGCGGCTCGATCCACTGCGCCGGATTTCCAGCGACGCGCACCAGCAGTTGCGCATTAAGATCCGGTTTGAAAAACGCCGGCGCGTTGGCTTCCCCGAGAGTGCGCATTTTGGAATCTCCGGCCACGCCCACGATCTCCAAAAGGTCGCCGCTCTCCCGGCCCATCAGGAGATGCTGCCCGATAGGGTCGGCCCCAGCGAAGAACTCGCGCGCCAGCATTCGGTTCACAATCACCGGAATCGGTTTGCGGCCGCGATCGCCGACCTCGAAATCGCGGCCCCGAAGGATCGGAATGCCGAGCGTTGCGCAGTAGTTCTCACCCGCTCCCATGGCGTAGACGTGACGTGCGGCTGACAGCGGATCGCCCTCCCGGCGCAGCACGGCATCGGGAATCTCGCCCATGAGCGGCAGGATTCCGGCGGAGGTCGCCGACACCACTCCGGGGATGGCGGTTACCCGTTGCATAACCTGCTGGCGCAAGTCCCAGGAACGCTCGCCAGTATATCGCCCCGGAAGCGGGTGTATGGCCGCGATGAGCGTGTGAGTGACGTCGAAGCCCGGCCCCGCCGACGCGAGATACAGCAGACTTCGCGCGAACAGGCCGGAAAGCGTGAGCAGCACCATCGACAGCACCACCTGCAGGATCACGAAGCCGTTGCGCATGTCCCAACGCCGCACCGAAAATGCCCGTTCTCCCTGTTTGATGGCGAGGCTGAGATCGGCGTCCGCCCCACGCAGCGCCGGAAGCAGAGAGGACAACAGGAGCGCCGCCAGCGCCGTCAGTAAGGCATACAGGAATAGTCCGCCGTCATTTTGAAAATGGAATTCGGAAGGAATGCCGTAGGCCGATGGCCAGCGCACCAGGCTGAGCCTCTGGCGCAGAAAGGCGTCCAGCGCGAGGCCGAAACCCGCGCCACACAGCACCAGCACCAACCCTTCCGCCAGAAGGGGACGCGCGAGCTGCAGGCGGCTGGCGCCGAGCGATTTGCGAATCGCCAATTCCCGCTGGCGGCCGAGCGTCCGGGCCACCAAAAGCCCCGCGACATTTGAGCATCCGACGAGCGACAGCATGCCGGCCACTCCGAAGAGCGCCACGAAAAAAAGGAAGAACAGCCGCTCGTCACCGCGCTGGGCCGCATGGGCGCGCAATCCGGCCATCGGCCGCAGTTCGACCGTTCGCCGCGCAGGGTCCGGGCCGCTCAGTCTCTCGATGGCGGCGGCCAGAGCCTGGCGCGTTTGTTCAAGAGACGCGCCGTCACGCAGCCGCCCGAACAGCGCATACAGACGATCGTGCGGATCGGCGCTACCGGCATCGCAAAGGTACAATTCGGGCGACACTCCGTGGCCGTAAACGCTGCGATAATTCGGCGGTAGGACGCCGGCGAGCGTGAAGAGCCGGCCATCCAACTGTATCGGCTGTCCGACCGCGTTCGCGTTGCCGTGCAGGCGCTTGCGCCAGAATCCGTAGCTCGCCACGGCGAAATCCTGGCCCTCGTCGGCCTGCGTATAGAGGCGCCCGGCATAGGCGCGGATGCCGAGCGCGTCGAAAAAGTTCGCGCTGGTGGGCAAGCGCCAAATCATCTCGCTGCCAGCGCCCGTGCGCCAGATCCGATCGCCAAAGCCGCGATGAAAGGCGAGGTCTGCGAACGCACCCGCCCTGCGCAGCTCCCGATACAGGGTGTAGGACACGTCCGCGCCCTCCACACGAGCCAGGCGATCCGGGCGCCGGGCGCTCAGGTCGTCGAAAATCATCTCGCGCACCACGCTGAAGACGGTGACGTTGGCGCCGATCCCGAACGCCAGAGACGCGATCGCCACGGCGGCGAGGGCGGGAGAGTTTCGGAGGCCGCGTACCGCGTGGCGGCAATCGGAAATTACAGACAGCATCTCCCTACATGACGCGATGCGCCACGGAAACGTGTAAGGGTGCGATAAACTAACTTCCGAGGCGCTATGCTCTATCTCCAACGCGTCCCAGCCCCTCCGCTCGATGCCTTCATCGCCTCGATCTGGTTCTGCCAGAGCGAGCCGCGGCCGTTCGCGCTGGAGCGCGTTCTGCCCAATGGCACGGCGCAGTTAATCGTCAACCTGAAGGAAGACCGGACGCGCATGTATCATCCCCAGACGGGTGCGATGACCGCCGGCTGCGGCGCGGTCTTATCGGGGGTCTCGTCGCGCTATGGCGTGATCGATACGGCGGAGCAGGAATGCGTGGCCGGGGTGTGCTTTCGGCCGGGCGGCACGGTGCCGTTTTTCGCGGCTCCAGCCGATGAACTGCGCGATGCGGGCGTGCCGCTCGAGTTCGTGTGGGGCCGCCGGCGCGCCGGCCGCCTGCGCGAGCAGTTGCTCGCCGCCCCCACTCCCGCGGCGAAGCTCGACGCGCTTGAGCGGGCCATGGCGGAAGCCTGGAAAGCGTCCGCGCCCGATCCTGCGGTAATGTTTGCTCTCGACCGATTCGCCGATCAGCCGGAGGTGGTCCGCATCGCCGCCGTCGCCGGCAGAATCGGCCTCAGCCCCCGGCGATTCATCGAGCGATTCAAGGCCGCGGTGGGTGTCGCGCCCAAGCGCTATTGCCGGATTCTGCGCTTCCAGCGCGCGCTCCAAGGCGCCGAGAGCGGCCGCACCGTCGATTGGACCCGCATCGCGGTGGACTGCGGGTATTTCGACCAGGCCCATTTCATCCACGACTTCCGCTCCTTCGCCGGCATCACTCCCACCGGCTATGAGGCCGGCCGGACGCAGTTCCGCAACCACGTCACTTTTTTACAATCGGACGCCGCTCTTGAAATGAGATGATCCAGCCATGGCAGATACATTAGAGACCTACCGCACAGTTACTCCTTACCTGGTGGTGCCCGACGCCGATGCCGAACTCGCGTTTCTGAAGGCGGCCTTCGGCGCCACCGAACACATGTGCCAGCGCACTGAGAGCAACAAAGTGATGCACGCGGAAATCCGCATCGGCGATTCGCTGATCATGATGGGGCAAGCCAACGAGCAGTGGAAGGCGCTCGCCGGCTCCTTGTACCTCTGGGTGCCGGACGTCGACGAGCTTTACAATAAGGCGCTGGCGGCGGGCGCAACCTCGCTCACCGCGCCCGAAGATAAGCCGTACGGACATCGCAACGCGGGGGTGATCGATTCCTGCGGCATCATCTGGTGGATCGGCTCCCCGGTGCGGTAATCCAGACAATGAATGCCGACGATTTTCGCAGGATCGCGTTGAGCCTGGAGGGCGCGGAAGAAGGCTCGCACATGGGCGCGCCCGATTTTCGCGTGGGCGGCAGGATCTTCGCCACGCTGGCCTCGCAACGCCAGGGTTACGGCAATCTGATGCTCACGCCGGAGCAGCAGGCCGCGTTCGTTGAGGAGTTGCCCGACTTGTTCCTACCGGTCGCCGGCGGATGGGGCAGAAACGGTGCAACACATATTCGGCTGGCGGCGGCCAGCGAAGACGTGCTGGCGGGCGCGCTGCGCGCGGCGTGGCAAATCCGCGTGGCGAAGAATGCCGCCACGGGCCGCAATGCTCGCCGCAAACCTCGGTAGGACGTGCTTCTGCGGATGGCCTAGTACACCATTTCCCAAATTCAGATGCGTATTCCGCAGATCCAACTGCAACCGCTCCCTTACGGTCGCGGCTCTGCATGCAGCCTCGTTCAGAGCCGCGACCATCAGGGAGCGGTTGCAGCAGAATACGTTGGCGAACTTATGAAATGGAGTACTTAGTTGACGCCTGTCGTGGGAGGCGGCCCCTCGTGGTCCGCGCGCATCGTCCCACTTCATTGCGCGACGAATCGATGGCCTCGCAGCCCTACCTACTGCCGCGATGCTCCCGCCGCAGCCGGTCCCAGCTTCCATCGGCCAGCCAGCCGCCATCCACGCGCAGTTCCATGCCGTTCACGAAACCGCTCAGCGCCGGATCGGCCAGAAAGGCGATCGCCTCAGCGATCTCGTTGGGCCGCGCGAAACGCGCCATCGGCACGCGATCCTCGATGTCGGCGTCGCTATAAGACCCGCCTGCCTGGTCGGCCTCATCCATCTCCGTCTTCACCCAGCCGGGGCAAACCGCGTTGGTGCGCACGCCGCGTCCGCCCCACTCTGAGGCCAGCGTCCTGGTGAGCCCGATCAGCCCGTGCTTGCTCGAGTTATACGCGGCGCGATCCCCGATGCCCGCCAATCCAGCCACCGAAGCGACGTTCACGATGGCGCCCATGCCTGTCGCCAGCATCATCCTGCCAAACGCCCGGCACGTTAGGAATGGCCCTGTCAGGTTGACCTCCAGAACCCGCCGCCATTCCGCCGCGCCCGTCTCTTCGGCCGGCCGGATGAAGCTGATGCCGGCATTATTTACCAGCACGTCCACCCTGCCGTAGTGCCCGCCGACTGTTTGCGCGATGCGCTCGACGTCCGTCTCGCTCGACACGTCTCCCAACACTTCGATGGCTTCCGCCCCGATCTTGCGGACGCTTTCCAGGGTACTCTCCACGGCTCGGATGTCGTTCAGGGCGAGCGCATATCCCTTCGCGGCCAGCACTTCGGCGGTTCGCCGGCCGATGCCCTGTCCAGAACCGGTAATCACCGCCACGCGTGTCTCAGTTGCCATGTTCTATAGCTTACAAAACCCTGCGCCCGCCCGCTGTAAACCGTTGCATTCGTTAATTCAGCAAATTTGTTGTATCATAAAACCAATTATGCGGATCGCGGACATCCGGGCCACCACGGTCACGGTGCCATTAGAGGCGCCGCTGCGCCACGCCAATGGGTGCCACTGGGGCCGCTTCGTCCGCACCATCGTCGAAATCGAGACCGATACCGGACTCATAGGCCTCGGCGAAATGGGTGGCGGCGGCGAATCGGCCGAAGCCGTTTTCCGCGCCATGAAGCAATACCTGGTGGGGCACGACCCGGCCCGCCTGGAGGAGATGCGATTCCTTATCGCCAATCCCACCGCTTCGCTCTACAACAACCGCACGCAAGTGCTCGCCGCGCTGGAGTTCGCCTGCCTCGACATACTCGGCCAAGCCTGGGGCGTGCCGGTCTCCGAGATCCTCGGCGGCCGGCTGCGCGACCGCGTCCCTTTCGCGGCCTACTGCTTCTTCCGCTATCCCAATCCGCAGACGGGCGAAGGCGAAATCCGCACCATCGACCAGGTGCTGGCCAACGCCGAGTGCCTCAAGCGCCGCTTCGGCTTCACCACTCATAAGATGAAGGCGGGAGTCTTCCACCCGGATTACGAACTGGAAGCGTACCGCGCGCTGGCCCACAAATTTCCAACCGATTCCGTGCGCTTCGACCCTAACGGCGTCTGGTCCACCGAGCAAGCCATTCGCTTCGGACAAGGCATCGAGGGCCTGCGCAACGACTACCTGGAGGACCCCGTTTACGGTCTGAACGGCATGCGCCGCACCCG
>CAZARO010000156.1:0-8528 GCA_964487165.1 uncultured Solibacteraceae bacterium
CGCTCATCCACGCACTCGAGAAATTGTGCGGACCGGCAACCTTCACCTGCCGCCCATTGCGGAACAAGTTGACTTCATTTACGCGGAACGATTTCGCGCGCGGGTCGCTGAGAGCGATGCGGAAAAAGCGATTATGCGAGGGCGCGGCAAACTTTACCGACGGGTGCAATTCCCCCGTGGGACGCGCCATCCCGCCGATGTGCCCCAGTTCCGTCCATGTCTTGCCGTCGTCCGAGCCGGTGACCAGCAGGCCCCAAACCTCCGGCTCCGCGTTGCCCTTCACCATACCGTCGAGATCGATGCGATCGATCTCGAGCGGCGCCGCCGCGCCGGCCAGCTCGATCTGCACCCAAACGTTCGAGCCATTCAGGTCGACGCCGGTGACCCAGTTGCCATCGAACATATATTCGCGTTCGTTCTTGGCGAACACTCCTGTGGCGCTACTGGAAGTGGAAATCCAGCGCGGCAGGCTGGTCTCTTTGATGCCATCGGTAATCAACTGCGCGGTGAGATTGAAGTCGTAGCTCGACGATTGGTACGCCGGCCGGTGCAGCGCCAGGTTGCGATACGTGCTGCTATCGATGCGCATCGCGGGCGCGAAATTCTCCCTGGGATCGCCCGGGTAAACGCCGATTCCGAGAGTGTAATTCTGAGCTTGCAAGGTTAGCGCCGCAAGTAATAACAGGCTAAGTGGGGCAGGCAATCTTGCCTGCAGGCTGGCTTTCCAGCCGGCCGGGCCGCCGGAAAGGCGTGGGCGCCCTCTGCGCACAGCCAGAATTCCCTGCCCCACGACAATTCCGTAGCTCATTTACTTCCTTTCCGATCCAGTTGACTCAGCGCATACGCATACGCGCCGATGGCCGTCGCTTCGCTGGTACCCAGCCGCGAAATCCCGACGCCCACGCGCTGCATGGCATCGAAACGCACGTGCCGTCCGCTGCCCGGCACGACAAGGTCTTTCGGCTCGCCCTTCAGAAACGCCGCCAGGCCGTCGGCATCCTCCAGGTTGAACGCCTGGGGAATCAGGCGGCGAAGCTTCCCTCCGTTGGGCGTGGTGTAACTGCCGTTCATCTCCGCCACAATCGCGGGCAGAAACTGGCGATGCGCTCCCGCGATCCCTCCGCCAATCACCACCAGGCCGTCGAGCAAGGTGTCGGCCTCCGCGATCGCGTCGCCCGTCACTTCGCCCAGCAGACGAAAAGCCTCGCGAGCGGCGTCGCGGTTGCCCTCGGCCGCTCCCTCGGCGATGGCGAAAATATCTTTGGGCTGCGGCGACTGCTCCAGGGGAATGCCCATCGCGGCGGCATAGGCCCGCCGCACCGCGCGGATGGAAGCGCCTTCCTCGGCGTTACGGTCGCGATCCAGCTTGTGCCGCAACAGCCAGACTTCGCCCGCGGCCGAGTTGTCGCCGATAATCAACTGGCCGTCGCGCACCAACCCGCCGCCGAATCCCGTGCCCAGCGCGATGCCCAGCAGATTGCGAAAACGCTTGGGGCTGCCGGCCTTTTCGAGCAGGCCGTTCACGTACGGCAGAAAGCCGGCCACGGCCTCGCCGTAAGCGAACAGGTCGCCATCGTTATTAATGAAGGTGGGCAATCCGAAAGTGTCTTCCAGGATGGCCGTGAGCGGCACGTCGCGGTACGCCGGCAGATTGCCCGGACGGATGACGACGCCGCTGAAGTAATCGCACGGGCCGGGGAAAGCGAAGCTGATGGCCGCCGGCGGGTCGGCGAGCGACTCCCGCACGCGCCGGAATCCTTCGGTAATGCTACCTAGCGAGCGCTCCAGATTATCGGCATTCGCGGGCAGCACAAACGGCGCCACCACCGTCTGATTGGCGCGCATCGCCGAGAAGACAAAGTTGGTGCCACCGGCGTCGAGAGTCATCACGGCGCGGGGATCTCCAATAGCGTTCATTTCGCCTCCTGCAATCGCGGTTTCATATTCAGAAATGCTGTCCAGGTGATGTACAGGATGGCGGCCATGGGAACCAGGAACCCCATCAGCACCGAACTGCGGTCGGAAACCAGCCCCATCAGCGGCGGAAGAATCGCGCCGCCGACGATGGCGGTGACCATCAGGCCGGAGAGCTCATTGGTGAATTGCGGCAGCGATTCCACTGCCAGCGAAAATACCAGCGGGAAAATGTTGGCGAATCCCAGCCCCACCAGGAAGAAACTGGCCACCGCGACGGTGCGATCCGGCACGAACAGACCGCCCAGCGCCAGTATGGAAACGAACGAAGTCACGAGGAAGAACTTGCGCGGCGACATCCAGCTCAATAGCACGCCGCCGGAGAATCGGCCGATGGTCAGCGCCAGGAAGAATAGGCCCGTGCCCAGTAGCCCGGACTTATTGACGTCGATCTGGTAACTTTCCTTCAGGAACAGCGGGATTCCCGAGCTGACGCAGACTTCCGCCCCTACATAAAGGAAGATCGCCGCCACCATGGCGAAAACGTAGCCGTTCCCGAGCAATTTCAGGCACGAACCCAGCGTCGCCGGGCGATCCTTACTGCGCTTTTCTTCCACCTTCAGCCCGCTCACTGCCAGCAGCGTGATCAAAATCGCCACCGCGTAGATAGGAAAGATCACTTTCCAGCTCGCCCCGAACCAGCGCGCCGCGACGACCGGAATCAGGGGACCCGACAGCGATCCAATGGCCTTCACAAACTGCGCCAGCGACAAGTTCCGCGAGTATTTCCCTTCCTCGGACACGTCGCGCATGAAGGGATTGCCGGCCACTTGCAAAATGGCCGCGCCCGCGCCCATCAGGAGAATGGTGATCAGGAATCCGGCGAATGAGCTCACCGCGAATGTGGCGTTGAGCAGGCCTACCAGCGCGACAGACAGGCCCGTCAGCAAGACGAACTTTTTGCCGCGCTTGTCCTGCACCAGTCCCACCGGGATGGACAACAGCCCGAACATGCTGAAACCCACAAACGGAATCAGCGACGCCACCGCGTTACTGAGTTGAAACTCACTTTTCGCCAAACTGACAAATGGCCCCACCGCATCGCCGAAACCCATCGCCAGAAAGGCCAGGAATACCGGGAGTGTGCGTAATCTCATGTTGTCCTTTCCACCTGCGCGCGTCCCAAGCATGAAATAGTAACGCATGGCGCCTGTTAACACTGCGAAAAACGGAGCCCATCCTCCCGGTTACACCGTGTGTCACCGTGAGGCGCCGTTAAATTCTCACGTTACCCTTGCGCCGCAACCTGCCGGGCATTAGCATCCGGGTAGACCATGAAATCTGTCATCCTTCTGTCGATGTGTGCCGCACTGTCGCTGAACGGCCAGCCGTACACCAAGGGCGTCGGCGTGTACCCCGGCGATCCGAAACAGGATTTCGCGCCCGCCCTTGTGCCCGGAGATTCCCAGCTCGTTCGCAATCTCGCCCTCCGCCGCCCGGCGTATCAATCCAGTGCGTACGATTACAATCTGACGGCGCAACTGGTCACCGATGGCATCAAGGAAAGTGCGCCCCCGCGCTGGTTCGTCGTCACCACCAGCGACCGCGGCGTGCTCCCCAAGCAGGAGCGCGAGCACCCGGTGGACCACAACACCACCACCAACGTCACCATCACCGGACCCACGCGCTGGATTCAGTTCCAGCTCGCCGGCGGCGATAGTCCCCTCGCGGTGGACCGCATCGACATTCTGAGCGGCTTCGGCGGATTCGGCCGCGGAGGTCAGACCGGCACCGTCACCGCCTACGTGGTCTCCGGTTCCGACGATGGCCAGGCGTGGCAGGAATTGGCCCGCCAGGCGGCACCTCCGCCACCTCCTCCGCCGGCGACCGGACGCGGCGGATTCAATTTCACGCCTCCGCCGCCCATTTCGATCAAGCTCGCAGCCGTATCGCGCCACCGATTCCTCCGCCTCGCACAGGAAGGCACGGCGACCACCTGGAGTATCGGCGACATGGCATTCTACAACGCCGACACCCGCGTCGAAATCGGCGGGCCGTACAATTTTTCCAGCGCCTGGAAGAGCGCGGGCAGTGGCCAAGAGTGGGTCTATGTCGACCTGGGCGCGGTGAGCACGTTCGATCGCGTGGTCCTCAACTGGATCGAGCGCGCCGCGGAAGGCTCCATCCAAACTTCCAACGACGCCAAGACGTGGAAGACCGTGCAATCGCTGCCTTCCGCCGGTACGGTAGACGACCTGAAGCTCTCGCCCGCGGCGAGCGCCCGCTATGTCCGCGTGCTCATGACCAAGCCGGCCTCACCCGGCGGCTACATCCTGAGCGAACTGGAAGTGTACGGCAAGGGCGGTATGCTCGCCAAACAACACGCCGCGGCTACCGCCGATGCCGGCGGGAAACTCGCGCTCTCCGGCGGCGCATGGCGCATCGAACGAGATTCGCAAGTCGCGGCCGACGGCCCCTCGCTTTCGAAGCCCGGCTTCGATGATAAGAGCTGGCTCACCGCCACTGTCCCGGCCACCGTGCTATCGAGTTTCTGGAACGCCGGCGCGCTTCCCGACCCGAATTACGGCGACAACCAACTGGCCATCTCGGACAGTTACTTCTACGCCGATTTCTGGTACCGCAACGAATTCGTCGCGCCGCCCGTCGCAGCGGGCCGAAGAGTCTGGCTCAATTTCCGCGGCATCAACTGGAAGGCCGACGTCTATCTCAACGGCGAATCGCTGGGCCACATCGACGGCGGCTTCATGCGCGGCCAGTTCGACGTCACCAAGATCCTCAAGCCGGGCGCAAAGAACGCCATCGCCGTACGCATCCACAAGAATGCCACTCCCGGCAGCATCAAGGAGAAAACCTGGGACAGCCCCGACGCCAATGGCGGCGCGCTCGGCGCCGACAATCCCACTTACCACGCCACCGCCGGCTGGGACTGGATCCCTTCGGTGCGCGGGCGCGATATCGGCATCTGGAGCGATATTTACCTGGATCAATCGGGCGACGTGACCATTGAGAGTCCCTATGTGTCGAGCGTGCTGCCGCTGCCCGATACCAGCCGCGCCGATGTCACTATCGAAGCCACCCTGCGCAATCACTCCACCGCGCCCGTTACCGGAACCCTGCACGCCCGCTTCGGCGATCGGACACTCGACCTGCCGGTGACGATCGCCGCAGCCGGCGAGACAATTCAAAAAGGCACCCTCACGCTGCAAGATCCCAAGCTCTGGTGGCCCAATGGTTACGGCGATCCGTACTTATACAAGGTCGACCTGACTTTCGAGACGGCGGACAAAAAGGTATCCGACACGAAGCACTTCGAAGCCGGCGTCCGGCAGATGACTTACACCGAAGATCCTGCGCCGGGCGGCGCACAGGCCAACGCCGGACCGTTCGGCGGCCCCAACGCCCTCCGCATCTATATCAACGGCCGCCGCTTCGTCGGCCGTGGCGGCAATTGGGGATTTCCCGAGGTGCTGCTGCGCTATCGCCAGCGCGAGTACGACACCGCCGTGAAGCTCCACCGCGACATGAATTTCACCATGATTCGCAACTGGGTGGGACAGACCGGCGACGATGAATTCTTCGATGCCTGCGACAAATACGGCGTCATGGTGTGGCAGGATTTCTGGCTGGCGAATCCCGTCGACGGCCCAAATCCCGACGATCCCGACCTGTTCCTGGCGAACGCCAAGGATTTCATTCTGCGCCTGCGCAACCATCCGTCCATCGCCCTCTGGGTGGGGCGCAACGAGGGCGATCCGCCGGCCGCCATCGAAACCGGGTTCGAAAACCTGGTGGCCACTCTCCATCCAGGCATGAAATACATTCCCAATTCCGCCAACCGCGGCGTTAGCGGCGGCGGCCCATACCGCATCGTTCCGCCCAAGTATTACTTCCAGAATCGCGCCACCACCAAACTCCACAGCGAGCTCGGCATGCCTAACATCATGACTCTCGACAGCGTGAAACAGACCATGCCTGTGGATGCCCAGTGGCCGCAGGGCAACGTGTGGGGCATGCACGATTTCACCCGCACCGGCGCGCAGGGCGGCAGCACCTGGCTGGAGATGATCGCGAAAAACTACGGCGGCGCCGCCAACGTGGCGGATTTTGTGGAGCTCTCGCAGTTCATCAATTACGATGGCTACCGCGCCATCTTCGAGGCGCAGAGCAAGAATCGCATGGGCGTGCTGCTATGGATGAGTCATCCCTGCTGGCCCTCCTTCGTGTGGGACACTTACGATTACTTCTTCGACGGAAGCGCCGGCTACTTCGGCAGCAAGAAGGGATCCGAGCCGCTGCACATACAGTGGAATCCTCTCACGGAGAGCGTGGAAGTGGTGAATTACAGCGCCGGCAACGTCACCGGGCTCACCGCCAGCGTCGAGGTGCTGAACATGGACGGCACTAAGACGTGGGAGAAGTCCGCCGCTCTCGATAGCAAAGAGGACAGCGTGGAAACGCCCATCCGGATCGAATATCCCGCCGGCCTGACGCCCGTCCATTTCATTCGCTTGAAGCTGACGCGCGGCGCCGCCGTTGTTTCCGACAACTTCTACCTGCGCGGCCTGAAAGAAAACATGTCGGACGCTCCCGCCGGCCGCGGCGCCCAAGGTCCGCAAAGTATCGGATACGATCTTTCGGCGATCCGTACCATGGCCAAGGCCACAGTGAAAGCCACCACCGGCGTGGCGCGCCAGGGCACCCGCTGGGTATTAACCACGGAGTTGCACAATACCGGCAAGGCGCCGGCGCTGATGCTGCGCGTGAAGGCCATCCGCGAAAAGTCGGGCGACCGCATTCTGCCGGCCATCTATAGCGATAACTACGTCGCCCTGATGCCCGGCGAGAGCCGCACCGTCAAGACGGAACTGGAAGACGCCGATACGCGCGCCGAACGCCCCCGCATCGTGCTGGAAGGCTTCAACCTGGAATCGGCGAAATAAGCACAGTGCCGCGACCACTGGAAGCAGTCACCGTGATCTAATGGAGTCTCACTATGAAGATCAGGTCCGTTATTCTCCTGTGCCTCGGGGCCGCCGCCATGTCCCTAACCGCCGATTCTCCGCCACGCAAGCTCTCCTCTTTCGATCCGCAAATCAAGCCGCTGCTGGCGCGCATGACGCTCGACGAAAAGATCGGGCAGATGACTCAACCCGACCAGACCTTCATTAAAGACCTGTCCGACATCGAGAATCTCTCCCTCGGCTCGATCCTCAGCGGCGGCAACTCCGACCCCAAAGAGGGCAACAGCCTCCAGGCCTGGACCGACCTTTATGACCGCCTCCAGCAGCACACGCAGAAGTCGCGCCTGAAAATCCCGCTGCTCTACGGTGTCGACGCCGTCCACGGCCACAGCAATCTCCTGGGCGCGGTGATCTTCCCGCACAATATCGGGCTCGGCTGCACGCGCAATCCCGCGCTCGTCGAAAAGGTGGAGCGCGTCACCGCCGAAGAAGTGCGCGCCAGTGGAATCCAATGGGCATTCGCACCGTGCGTAACCGTGCCGCAGGATGCCCGTTGGGGACGCACCTTCGAAGGCTTCTCCGAAGACCCGCAACTGGTCCGCCAGTTGGGCGAAGCGGCCGTCCGCGGGCTGCAGGGCACCGATCTCGCCAACCCGCTCTCCGTCCTGGCCTGCGCCAAGCATTTCGTCGGCGATGGCGGCACCGCATTCGGCTCCGTGCAGCAGAAAACCGGCCCGGGCCTCGACCAGGGCGATACCCGCGTCGACGAAGAGACGTTACGCCGCGTCCATCTGCAGGGTTACATCGCGGCGATACAGGCGGGCGTCGGCACCATCATGCCGTCCTATAGCAGTTGGAACGGAGTCAAGGTCTCGGGCATCAAGCACCTACTCACCGGCATCCTCAAAGACGAGTTGGGCTTCGAGGGCTTCCTGATTTCCGACTACAACGCTGTCGACCAGGTCGACAAGGATTATAAGAAGGCTATCGGAATCTCTATTAATGCCGGCATGGACATGGTGATGGTGCCGAGCCGCTACCAGCTCTACATACAGGACCTGAAAGAGCTCGTCAACGAAGGCACCGTCCCCATGGCGCGCATCGACGATGCCGTGACGCGCATTCTGCGCGTGAAATGCGCCATGGGCCTGTTCGATCCGACCCGCTCGCAACTGGCCGACCGCAGCCTGGCCAAGACATTCGGCTCTCCGGAACACCGGCAAGTGGCGCGCGATGCCGTGCGGCAGTCGCTGGTGCTGCTGAAAAATCAGAATCGCGTGCTGCCGCTGGCAAGAACCGCCGTTCGTATCCATGTCGCCGGTAAAAACGCCGACGATCTCGGAAATCAATGCGGCGGATGGACCATTGACTGGCAGGGCAAGAGCGGCAACGTCACGTCCGGCGGCACCACTGTGCTGGCCGCCATCAAAAAGGCCGCGCCTCACAGCCAGGTGACATATTCCGCCGACGGGGCCGGCGCCGCCGGCGCTACCGTGGGTGTAGTGGTGATCGGCGAGCGCCCCTACGCCGAAGGTTCGGGCGACCGAACCGGCCTGAGTCTCGCTCCCGAAGACGTGGCCGCCATCGACAATATGAAGGCTGCGAACATCCCCTTCGTCGTGATTCTATTCT
>CAZARO010000157.1:0-8510 GCA_964487165.1 uncultured Solibacteraceae bacterium
GTAAATGTGACTGCCAGCCAGCCGGCCCAGGTGGTCAACCAGGTGACCGTGTCGTTGGCCGGTTTGACGCCGGCCATGGCCACCGATCCAACCATCATCGGCCCCTACAGCCCGTGCGACGTCAATCAATCCGGGAGCACCACCGTTGCCGACGTCCAGCTGGAAATAAATGAGGCCCTGGGATCGTTGGCACCGTCGAACGATCTGAACGCCGACGGAATAGTCAACGTGGTCGACATCCAGATCGTCATCGACGCGGTACTCGGATGGGGATGTGTGGCACCCTAGATCTTTGGATCTTGTGAAACTGCCGGCACTATTCAGGAATGGCCTGGTGCGGCCCGCCATTGTCGTCTTCTTACTGGCGGGCCTCGCCTCGATAGCGTTTTGCCAGCAGTACACGTTCCTTCCCCTGGCCGGGGCGCCCAAGAACGTTCGCACGCTGTTTCAGGATTCGCAGGGCCGCTTGTGGATGGGCGGCGACCAGCTCGCCTGCTTCGACGGGGCGCGCCTGTTCTTCCTCTCCGACTACGGTTTCCCGAACGTCGCGGTCTATTCCATTGCGGAGGATGCCGGCGGCGTGATTTTTGTCGGCGCGGAGACCGGGGTGTATCGCTTTTCGAACGGCCGCATGGAAGAGATCGGCAAAGGAGTGGCCGTCAGCGTAACACCTGCCTCGCCGGACGTGATCGTCGCCGCCATAGGCCCCGCCGGCCTGGGCATCCCAACCAATGCCGACCTGGTGAGAATTTCGCGCGTCGGCAAACAATGGAAAACCGAAAAGCTGA
Organism: uncultured Solibacteraceae bacterium; assembly: GCA_964487165.1. GTDB lineage: Bacteria > Acidobacteriota > Terriglobia > Bryobacterales > Bryobacteraceae > PALSA-129. Next base: position 789 of record CAZARO010000157.1, read on the forward strand.
CCAGCCTGGACGCATCGGGACCGCTGACACCCGATCGCTCGGGCAGCCTCCTTTATGTGGCTACCGGCGGATGGAAGGAAATACGCCTGGAGGACGCCGTCCGCTGGCGCCCCGGCGCGCAGTTACCGATTCAGTTCCATGCCGTGGCGGGCTGGAGCCCCAACACGCCCGTCGCGGGACCGGTGCGCATTCTGCGCGATCGCTTCGGCTGTGTGTGGGTCGGCACCGAAGGCGGTAATCAATATACCTGCGGCGACGGCCATTGGGAGTTCGCGCCCTTCAACACCCTTCGCTCCCCGCTGAGCGAGGGGCCGGACGGCACGATGCTGTTGGTAGGCTACAACATTTTGGCGGTTGGCCGTCCCGGCCGGTATCGCGTTGCCCTTCCGGCCAACGGCCTGCCCCAATTATTCGTGGCGATGGAAGCCAGGGACGGCACCATCTGGCTGGGCGGCGCGCAAGGGCTCTACCGTTTCGCATCGCCCTTCCGCATGGAGTATTGGACCCCGCGGGACGGCGTCGACAGCCCCTGGGCGCTGCAGCGGCTCGGAACGAAGATCTATGCCGGGCTGGATCGCAGCATCGCGGTATTGAGTAAGGACCGCCTCCATTGGCAGGCCCTGGCGCCATTTCCCCATATCGGCCAGGTGATGAACTTCCTGCCGTTGGACGACGGAAATATGCTGGTGGCATTGAATCCCGGAGGCGCGGCTATCGTTCGTCCCGATGGATCGGTTATCTCCCGTTTCACGGGCTCGCCCGACGCCTACGGGTTGCGGGCCGCAGTGGTATCCAATCAGGAAATCTGGCTGGGTGGAATCGGTCTGGGAGAATTGATTCGCCATGGTTCCCGCCTGGACTTCTCCAATCACTACCTGCTGACGCAGCCCGCCGGCAACGTCCTCGACGTGCAATACGAGCAGCACACGCGTAAGTTGTGGGCCTGTTACAACGGCGGTCTTACGGTGCGCAGCGAGGACGGAAAGTGGCGCGAGATTACCAGGAAGGACGGCTTGCTGGTGGACGCCTGCTGGTCGCTGGCCGCGCTGCCCAACGGCGACGTTTGGTATGGCTACTACACCACCCCGGCATTTGCCCTCATTCACCCCATTGCGGACGGCCGGTACGAGGTCCGGCAGTTCCGCGCGGGAGACGGGATTCGCGACGCCGAAAGCCTGAACTTCGACGTGGACCGGCGCGGGTGGTTATGGCGCGGCGGGAATCGCGGACTATCGGTGGCGGATGAGGCCGATGCCGAAAAAGGAAAGTGGCTGTATCTGGATCAGTCGGACGGGCTATCGGGGGAAGGCGTCAATAGCGGCAGTTACTTCGAAGATTCGGATGGCTCTATCTGGATGGGAATCGACATGTCGATTCTGCACTATTCGCCTCCCGAAGATCTGCTCACGCCGCAATTCGCTCCCCAGGTTTTCGTTTCCGCTTACTCCTGGAATGGCGCGGCTCCGAAGTTGGCGGAATCCGTCAGCGGCGTGCCACCGGGCTCGAAAGTGGTGGCCCACATCGGATCGCTGCAGTTCGACCGGCGCAACGCCATGCTGCTGCGCTATCGCGTTCTGCCCGACGATTCTTCGTGGCACGAATCGCCCAACCTCGATCTGCCGTTGGGCTCGCTACATTCGGGAACGCATTCGCTCGAGATCCAGGGGCGGGTCTTCACGGGACCGTGGTCAGCGGTAGTGCGCCGCTCCCTGGTCGTACTGGTGCCGGCCTGGCGTTCCTCGCTCTCGCTGTTTCTATATGGCCTGACCGGTACGCTGCTGGCCATCGGCGGTTACCTATGGAAGCGGAGGAGCGTAGCGGAGGAGGCGGCACTCATGCCCGACCTCGCGGGCTGGCGCGTACGGGCGCTGCTGCCGGAGTTGCACGAGGTTGCGGGAACCCTGCTGGACAACCGCTTCGAAGTCGGTGGACTTCTGGCGCGCGGCGGATTCGCCAATGTCATGGAAGGGTACGATCGCCTGCAGAAGAAGCGCTGCGCCATCAAGGTGTTTCGCAGCGAAGTGGGGCATGAGGACTGGATTCAGCGGCGCTTCGAGCAGGAGGTCGCCGCGCTGCAGCACGTGCATCACACCAACGTTGTGTCCATCTACGCCCATGGCAATGCGCCTTCCGGAGCTCCGTATCTGGTAATGGAGTTCATAGAAGGCAGGAATTTGCGCGAGGTGCTGGAATCCGGGCCGTTGGCGCCCTGGCGCGCCGCCAGGCTTCTGCGGCAGATTTCGAGTGCGCTGGACGCCATTCATGCGCAAGGCATCTGGCACCGCGACGTGAAGCCCGAGAACCTGATTCTGCGCCGCGAAGGAGCGCGCGATGAGGAATCGGTGCTCGTCGATTTCTCGATAGCCATCGTCAAGGACGCCAACGAAACGTTGCACGGGCTTTCGCGCGCCGCCGGCAGCTTCGATTATATGGCGCCCGAACAGGCCATCGGCTACGCCGAAGCTTCCACCGATATCTACAGCCTCGCCAAGGTCGCGATCGAAGTACTCACTGGGCGCCGGCTGGCGTATCTGTTGCCGGACGCCTCGCTGGATCTCGCCGTTCAGGTGCGGAAGCTGCTCCGCGAACTCGACCTCAAGCTTTCCGCGGAGGCTATCGAGATGCTCGCCAGGGCCCTGGAATTCGACCCCTCAAGACGGCCTCACGTGGCCGGTTCTTTCGTCAAGCCGCTGGTCAGGGATTTGGAAGCCGAGGTCTCGCGGCCGGAAGCCTGAGCGTCTCGCTGCTGCGAACGCAGCGCCCGCTTCAGCCACCCTATCCCCGTTTCCCAGCGGGATCGCACCTGCTTCAAAGTGAGCCCCGTCTCCCGGCTGATTTCATCAAAGGTGAACCCGGTGAAGTAATGCATGTCCACGATGCGGGCGGCATCCGGGTGTTTGGTTTCCAGTTTCTCCATCAGAATGCCGATCTCGACTATTCGCTCCGCCTCATCGAGCGACGTTCCCACAATGGGACCGGACTCGTCCAGAGAGACCACCGTCTCTCCGCTGCCCCGCCGCAGGGCGAGCCGCTCTCTGGCCATTTCGATGAGAACGCGCCGCATGGCCAGGCTGGCCAGGGCGTAAAAATGCCGCTGGTCGTGGATCTGCCAGCCGCCCTTCCAGAGCGTGCGCACCCAGAGCTCGTTCACCAGTTCCGTGCGCGAGAGCGGCGCTATATATCGCTCCCGTTTGAGCGCGCGGACGGCGATTTCGCGAAGCTTCGGCAAGATCTCGCGCACCAGGGCGTCGGCCGCGGCGGTATCGCCACGCATGAACAACTGCAGCCGCCCGGTTAAGGAAATGTTACTAACCATCGTTTTGGGCCTCTGTAATTATCACAGAGTCGGCGCCTTCCATATGTAACAGCGCCCTGAATTGGTTTGGAAACGCACAGCTCCGGGTATTTCCCCGGCTTGCAATCCGTTGGGCCGCGTTTACCGCTTCAGCACCTTCCACCAGTCCGGCGCGGCCACCGCGAAGCCTTCCCGTTCAAGCGCGGACGCGGTCTCGGTGAGAAAGCGAAACGCACCGGTGACGTCCAGCGGGAAACTGTCGGAGTCCTCGCGGATATCGGGGCAGATGCTGGCGGCCTTCGAGAGCAGGCTGGTCAGGTGACGGGCCGAGCTCTTGTCCAGGGCGCTTCTGTCAACCGGAATGGGTTCGCCACCGGCAACCGGTTGCAGCTGGTATTGCACGCGCCATGCGCCATCCGCGCCGTCGGCGGGTTCCCGCAGGCGGAAAGTGAGCAGACAGGAGATCGCCGCTTCCCGCAGGACAGGCCGCTGCCATGTTTTCACCTGACGGACGAACCCGGAAAGCAATTCGCGATCGCCGACGATTCGGGACTCCAGGGAACACAGGCTGCTCCGCTATGCCGAGGCGATGTTCGGAGCGTGGGCCTCGCGGGGTAACACTCGCGGACGCCCCGGCCGGTTCGCGACCCTGGGTAAGCCGTCCATGATCCACTCGACGAAACCGGAGAGCAACTGGGCGGGATCGTCTTCCGGCGATTTGCCCGGGCTTTTGATTTCGGGAGTGATGGCGCGGGCCGGAGGCGGCATGGTGGAGGCAAGTTGGCGAAGCGCCAGACGATCCGGCGCGGCCAGTAAGGGCTTCCGGCGCGAATGGAAGTAATCGCCTTCGCCGGACATCGACGGAAGAAAACGATCGCGCGCGGCCAGGCTCGCGACGAAACGAAGCGCGGCGCCCCAGAAACGGGTGCTGGGCGCAATTTTGGTGTCCCATGCCTCGGCGTCCGGATTCCGATTGGACGCATCGAGAAAGTAGAAGGCATTCTCGGCGTCGAGAGTCACTGTGGAAAGAATCCGGGGCTGAATGGTCTGGTTACTTCTGGGGAGCCAGATGGTGGCTCTCTGATGTGTGGCGGAGAGCTTTTCGGCTATTTGCCGGATCGCCCGGCGGATCCGGACCGGTACCGCGGTGAGGAGGACCCCCGGTGCAGACGCGGATTCGCACCAGACGAAGAGCTTCCGGTCGCGGTAAGCGGTGTGGACCTTGACGCTGTCCGGTAGCGGTTGCGTCTTCCATCATATACGGCGGCGTAAGTGGGGCAGGATGGCAGCGTTCCCCATGCATGGCCACGGCGGACTGCACATCCAGCAGGGATGGCTGTATCCCGCCCTTCACCGCTAGAAACTAGCCGACCAGTTCGGGTTCCGGCACGGGGCTTCCGCAGCCCTTCTTCCGGGACACCAAACCGAGGCGCTTCATTTCCGCTTCCTGTTCCAGGGGGACGGCGAACTCCCGCTCCACGCGCTCGCGATACACGGGGCCGGAATTGTACGCGCAGAAGGGATAGATCCGGCCATTGGGCGCGGCGTAGTGGATCACGCAGCGTTTCACGCGCTCCACGTCGTAGTTATAGGAATCCATGAAGTGCATGCCGGCCAGCATCAGGGTGCGATAGGTGAAGCCTTTCTTCTCGCCCTCGCCGCGGCCGTACTTCTTGTCGGTGAGACCTTGCAGGGTCTGCAGGAATAGCTTGAAATCCAGTCCCTGGGGCGCCTTCTCGGCGTGGAAGAACTTGCGCAGACTGTTCCACGCCTGCAGTTTGGTGAAGAACTGAATGCGCCGCTTGCCGGCCTTGCGCGCCAGCAGGTCCATCTCCTTGAGCATGCCGCCCACGTCGACGAATTGCGTCACCGGCGTGGCTTTGCGATTCTGATCGACGAACAAGTAGGTGCCCAGAGAGCAGTGCGGATGGCAGGTGAGGGTGGTGGTCTCGTCGCCGCGCAGCGCGCCGATCAGCTTCGAGAACGGCGTCACGCAGGAGAGCGGGAACCAGTCTTCATACGGGTCGGCGATGCCGGTCTGCTGCTGCACGGCGTGGGCGAAATCGGAAAGCGTGAAGCGTTTGGCTTCCAACTCATGCTTCGCGATGCGGCCGGTGAACGCCACCGGCTGGAAGCTGATACCGCTCGAACATTCGATGTATTCGAGCGCCAGCCGTATGATGTCGCCGATCTGGTGATCGTTGACGCCCTTGACGATGGTAGGCACGTAGACGATCTTCAGGCCGGCCTTCTTCACGTTCTCAATGGCGCGCAACTTCTTTTCCCACAGCGATTCGCCGCGCGTCTTCCGGTACACCTCGTCGCACACGCCGTCGAATTGCAGGTAGAGCGTGTGCAATCCGGCTTCCTTGGCCTGCTCGGCGAATTCGAGGTTGGTGAATTTCAAACCGTTCGTCGCTGCCTGCAGGTGCGAGAAGCCCATCTCCTTGGCCATCCGCAGCACGTCGAGGAAGCGCGGGTAGATGGTCGGCTCGCCGCCGGAGAATTGCACGATGCGGCCCGCCACCGGCTTCTGGTCGCGCAGCGCCTGCAACATCTTGCGCACGGTTTCGAAATCCGGTTCGTAGAGGTAGCCGGAAGCGTTGGCGTTGGCGAAACACACCGGGCAGGTCATGTTGCACCGGTTGGTCAGGTCCAGGTTCGCCAGGCCTGTGTGGCTGGTATGCAGGTTGCACAGGCCGCAATCTTCCGGGCAGCTCTTCGCCGTCGTTACCGCCGGGTTGGCCAGGCCGCGGTTGTCGCCGAAGGTCCATTCCTCCATCTTCAGGTATAGTTTGGCGTCGGAATAGACGATGTCGCGAAACTCGCCGTGGGTCGGGCAACGCTTCTCCATCACCACCTTGCCGGAATCCTCAAGGATTTTGGCATCAATGAGTTGAGAGCATTCCGGACAGAGAGACCGGGTGGTCTTCGGGAGCCCCTTTTGGAGCGGCTGGATGGGTGAACCCGAATAGGTAGTTTCCGGCTGGATTACCTGAAATTGCGCCATGTTGGAGATTGTAAGCAAGCTCTCTTTGAAAGACCACAATCAGGCTCTAAAGTGTGATTTGGGAAGGTCGTATGGCCGCTTTAGGGGGCTGAACGGCGAGGCACTCCCCGCTGGCGCAGGCCTCCCACCGCGCGCTATGCTGCAATCTTGACCTCGATATTGGACTTGCCCCGCGCGGCGGTGGCCTTTGGGGCGGCTTTTCTGGCCGGCGCCATTAATTCGGTGGCAGGCGGCGGGACGCTGGTCTCGTTTCCCGCCTTGATCTGGCTCGGCCTCAACTCGGTGGCGGCCAACGCCACCAGCACGGTCGCCATCTGGCCCGGTACCGTCGGCAGCGCGTGGGGATACCGCCGCGAAATCCGCACCGCCGAGGCGCGCTTCCTGGCTCTCATTGTTCCCAGCCTTGTAGGCGGTCTCGTTGGGGCCGTCCTGCTGCGCTACACACCCACCGCGACCTTCGATCGCATGGTGCCGTTCCTGATCTTGTTCGCCACCTTGCTGTTCATGGCCCAGGATCCGGTGCAGAGAATACTTCGCACAGCCGATGCCGCCGCCCACCGCTCCACCAAGTGGCTGATCGGCGGCATGCTGTTCCAGTTGGGAGTGGGCTTGTACGGCGGTTACTTCGGCGCCGGAATCGGCATTCTGATGCTCGCGGCGCTCAGCATTCTCGGCCTCCAGGACATTCACGAAATGAATAGCCTGAAAGTGATTTTCGGCGGATCGGTCAATGGCATCGCTGCGGTGTATTTCATCTGGGCGCGCATGGTGTATTGGCCCTATGTGCTGCTGATGGCCGTCGCTGCCATTCTGGGCGGTTACCTTGGCGCCGGAACCGCGCGCCGCATGGGCCAGCAAGCCGTGCGCCGCACCGTCATCGCTATCGGCCTCGGCATGGCCCTGTCCCTCTTCATCAAGAAATAGTTAGTGGGGCAGGTTGGCAACCTGCCGGCCGAAAGCCGTTAGGCCCACTCGCGCCCACCCCGACCGCCTCCGGTAGGACAGACGATCGTTTTGTGTCGTCTGTCATTTGTTTTTTGGGTTTTTATTCTCTTGCGTACCCCGAAAATCGACAGACCACACAAACCGGTGGTCCGTCCTACCTCGCCCCGTAAGGGCCGGGCATGCCCGGCCCGCGCGCGCGTTCACCGCCCATCTTCCCCACGAATCCAATCACTTACCCCTCCAATCCCTTGACACGCCCCTTACCCTGAAATTGGGACTGTGGCGCCAGGCACCGCTACTAGTCCTTCTCCCCGGCCGGGGAACGTTGCACTGTGTTGGTTCTGAACTTCCGGCGCCCCTCAAAGGCCTGCGGGGTCCCCTAATGGGTCGGATCTCGACGGAAGACTTTGAATTCTGGAAGGTGGGTGTCTGCTTGACTCAGGTAGCCCCAACATGTAGTATGCGTGGATGG
>CAZARO010000158.1:0-8491 GCA_964487165.1 uncultured Solibacteraceae bacterium
CCCCGGTCGGACAGAGACGGGCTTCGCCCCTAAGGTCCTAATGGCGCAATGGGAGAGGTGGTCGTACAGTCGATCGACGCGAACGCCTGGATGGAACTCCGGGGGAGGGCACCGCCTCACCGGCGGTTGCCCCGAAACGACTCATCGGTCGTTACGGAAAGGAACGTTAGAGGGCAGAGCTGAAATCCGTACGGAAAAGATCGCTGTTGCGAAACTTGGCTCGGGGGGACCGAGGGACAATCCCTTATGCGGGGAACTGCGGGAAAAGGAACGCGGCGGGGCCTATTCCTGGGCGGGCATCTGCTGTTCGATCTCGCGCCAGGCGCTGATCTTCAGCCGGCGGCAGACCCAACACAAGGGCTCAGCGGCCACGATAGTGGTCTCGGCGCCGCAAACCGAGCATTTCACCGCCTTGGTGAGGCGGTCCGGGGAAATGGCGCGCTTCGCCTGTTCTAGGATCTCCGCCGGAACTACTGTCTCGGGTTTTGGCTGCGCCTTTCGCTTCATGCGGCTCCAAGTGCTAATTTCACTATGGCAGATGTTCCGCCCGGAAACAAGCGCGCCCAAAGGTTGCAAGCGGTTTCGCCCGGTTTACGCGGCTTCCGGGATCTGCACCACGGCGGCGACATCGAGGGCCGAGCCGCACCGCGGACACTTCTGGCCGCTGGTCACGCGGGGGTATTTGCCGCGCAGGTCGATATCGGCCGGAACCGTGTGGGTGCAAATGGGACAGTGGGCCAGTCCCTGGATGTGATTTTCAGCGAATTTTTTCATAGTCGTTGTCCCCTTCATCTCATCGGACGCAAAAACACTAGCAAGGGTTGTGCCAAATTCGTAAATATTCTTAAAGGCGCCGGATGCTACGCTGAAAAGCATGACGCAGCCACCGGCCACCAAGATCCAGCTCATCAACTCCCCGGAGTATCGCGAAAACTACGCCAACAGCGTGCAGGTTCGGGTCAACCTGTGGGACTTCTTTTTGATGTTCGGCCGGGTGAATCAGACGGCGCCGGACAGCGTGGCCATCCACAACTTCCAGGGGGTTTACGTCAGCCCGCAGCAGGCCAAGGCGCTGCTCAACGTCCTGCGCGAGAACGTCACCCAGTATGAAGCGGCATTCGGCGAAATCAGGCTGGAGCCGCAAGCCGGCACGTCGATAGTGCAGTGAGAGCAGCTATCGGCTGGGGGAGTTGCCATATTCGGCTGATCTACCGCTCGCCCGCGGTCGCGGCTCAGCAGGCTCCTGCAAACACAGAGGCGCCATTCCAAGTCCTTTTGCACCTCCCAGCTGCCGGTCCGCGATACTCAATCGCCAAGCTGAAAGCTCGCCTCTCCACTGCGGCACAAATACTCCAGCAGCAGTATCATCTTATGCTCCTGGTCGGCTGATCGACACGTGCCGCACCCATTCGACATTCGCTGGTAGCGTGTAATCCGCTCCGCCCACTGTGCCCGCGAAACGCACGAATTGCCCGCCGAGTCCAGAACGCAGGCGCCCAGAAACTCCGCGATGAATTGCAGCTCGTCCGAGGACAGGCCCTGGACGAAACGGCGCGCCCGCGAGCGGTGCGGACTGTCGGCACACGAAACCAGCGCGGCCATCAGGGTATTTCGTACGATCTCCTGTCGGTGAGGAACCATACTTATTTACCGGATCTTGGCCGTATTATGCCGAAAACCGCAACGGGCCGCAAGGGGCCGGCCCGGTGGCGCGTTTTTTGGTAACCGTTTCGCTCGATTTCACCGTCTACATGAGTATTGGTGGCGTTCCGCAACCCACCTCCGCGTCTGAGAAAAGTTCTGTACCTATGAAACTCCACCATCTTTTTGTCTCTGCGATGATCGCCGTTGCCGCGACCGCCGGTTTCGCCCAGCCCAACCGGATTCTGTCGAAGATCGACAATTCCCAGACGTTCGCGCTGCCGGGCCGGGTTCATCCCCTGGCCACCGCGGCCAATGACGCCGGCCCCGTGGACAGCAGTTTTTCGCTTCCTTATATCACCATGATGTTGCATCCTACTGCCGCGCAGCAGTCCGGCCTGCAACAGTTGCTGCAGGATCAGCAGAATCCCGCATCCCCCGGTTACCATCAATGGTTAACGCCGGAGCAGTATGCCGACCGGTTCGGCGTCAGCTCGAGCGATGCCGCGCAGATTGTCGCCTGGCTGCAGTCGCAGGGCTTCCAGGTGGATCCGGTCTCCCGCAGCCGCACCTTCATCACTTTCACGGGCACCGCCGGCCAGGTACAGGCCGCGTTCGGCACCGCCATTCACAATTACAAGGTCAACGGGGAAACGCACTATGCCAACTCTACCGATCTCACCCTCCCCGCGGCTCTCTCCCCGCTGGTAGCCGGCTTTCGCGGGCTGAACAATTTTCGCCTCAAGCCGCGCCTGGTGAAAGCCAGGCCGCATTACACCCTGGGCCCCGGCGATCACGTAATCGCGCCCGACGATTTCGCGACCATTTACGACATCACCCCGATGTACACCGCCGGCACCAACGGCGCCGGACAAAAGATAGCGATCGTGGGGCAGTCGCAAGTCAGAACCACCGACGTCACGAATTTCTGGACTACGTTCGGGATTACGTCCGCCAAGCTGGTGACGACGCTCGCCACCCCTCGCGACAATCCGGGGATCGTGCAGGGCGACGTGGACGAATCCAGTCTCGACACCGAATGGGCCGGCGCGGTGGCTCGCGATGCCACCATCGAGTTCATCTATTCGGGGCAGGACGTGGGCGTGTGGAATTCCGCCCTGTATGCCGTGGATAATGCCGTCGCCCCGGTGATCAGCATGAGCTACGGGGAATGCGAGATGTTTGACTTGATCGACCTGCCGAGCTACCGGCAAACGGTACAGCAGGCCAACGCCGAGGGCATTACCTGGCTGGCGGCGGCGGGCGACCAGGGCGCCACGGATTGCGATGCCGGCAGTGCCGTGGCCGAAGGCGGCCTGGCGGTGGACGAGCCCGGTTCCATCCCCGAGGTCACCTCCATGGGCGGCACGTCCCTCAGTAACTTGGGTTCTTACTGGTCCTCCGGCAATACTCCCACGGACGAGTCGGCCAAAGGATATATGCCGGAGATCGCATGGAACGAATCCGCCCTGGCAGGCCAGATCTGGGCCACCGGCGGCGGCGCCAGCATGTACTTCCCGCAACCCTCGTGGCAGACCAACGGCGGCGTGCCCAAAGATGGCTGGCGGCACGTGCCCGATCTTGCCTTCAACGCCAGCGCCATGGTGGTGCCTTACTATGTCTATTGTTCGGCCTGCAGCGGCTCCTCGGGCGGAGTGGAGGAAGTTGGCGGCACCTCCGCCGCCACGCCCACCATGGCCGGAGTGGTAGCGCTGCTCAACCAGTACTTGAAAACCAGCGGCCTGGGCAATATCAATCCCACAATCTACAAGCTGTTTCAGACCGCTCCCAGCGCGTTTCACAATAACGTCACGGGCAACAACATCGTAGCCTGCGCCTCCGGCTCGCCGGGTTGCAATAACGGCGAGGAGGGATACACCATCACCGGATCCGGATACAGTTCGGTGGTCGGGTTTGGCTCGGTGGATGTGGCCAAGCTGATTCAGAACTGGAGCACGGCGGCGCCCACAGGGCCGGTAGTGGTGGGGTCGATCAATCAGAGCCCCGTCTACCAGGGCTTTGCGGAAAGTTGCGGGAGTTCCAGCCAATGGAATTTCCAACTCACCGTGACCGAGGAGGCCGGCTTCGCGACCACGCTCACCGGATTCTCCATCAACGGCACGGACTACTCGCCGCAGATCGGCTCGATCTTCGGCACTTCCGCAATCCCTGCCCGAGGCTCCATTTCCGGTTGTTTTAGTCTGTCTTCGGTGAACGTTCCAGCTAACGAAGTCTTTAATTTTTCCGGCCCCAACTGGACCACGTCACTCTCGATTCCCTTCCAGGGTCCGCAGACGCAACTGTCCGTGGGGGGCGCGAGCAATGCCGCCTCCGGACAGCAGACCTTCGCGCCAGGCATGATCATGAGCGTTTACGGCGCCGCGCTGGGCACCCTGGCGCAGGCCGCCGGGACCATTCCGCTGCCCGAATATATGGCCGGATTCGAGGCCGGCATATGTCCCGTGAGCTGCGAAACCGGCGCTTACTATCCGGTCCCGCTCTATTACGTCGGCCCCAATCAGGTAAACATCCAGATTCCGTACGAAATTACCGGAGCGGCCGACCTGAATTTGGGCAACCCGTATGCGCTGACCGACTACTATTTCACGGTACAGCCCGCGGCCCCGGGCATCTTCATGCTCGAGGACGGCAGCGGGAACGTGAACCCGTCACAAGCGGTCAGCCCGGGAGGTACCGGCACGGTGTATGTCACGGGCGTCGGCGCGATCACCCCCAACCCGGGTGACGGCGCCGCACCGACCGGGGCAGAGGTGCCGAAACCACGTCAGGCCGTTACCGTAACAGTGGGCGGCGTTACGGCGCAAACGTCGTACGTGGCCATCCCCAGCTGGTCCGTGGGTGTGCTGCAGATCAATTTCACAATCCCGGCAAACGCCCCCACCGGGCGCCAGCCGGTAGTGGTGACGATCGGTACGACGGCCAGTCCGGCGGCGTACATGACGGTGCAGTAAGAGAATGGAACGGAAGGGAACTGAAGGGTACTGAATGATGCTCAAGGCGCGGGCTTCAGTCTCCTTCTGACTTCAGTTTCCTTCAGTATCCTTCTGCTCACAACTCCATCCGCCCCGAGCCCTGACCGCGGAGGCGCGGCTCCTTTGGCTCCTTCCGCAGATCGAGGATCAGATTCATCACCAGGGTCTCTATCTGGTCGCGGACCTTGCAATGGTCCTCGTATTTCATGAAGACCGGGTCTTCCACGTCCCACTCCACCACCGTGGCGCCGGGAACCTCGTCATCGAGAATTTCCGAGCCGCTCATGTTCACCACCAGGTCGAACTGGGCGCGGCCCAGGTGGCGGATGGCTTTGGGGAAATGGTCGCGCAGGTCGATTCCCTTTTCAGCCATGGCCGCTTTGGTGTCGCGTGCCACGTTGTTCGCCGGACCCAGGCCGGCGCTGGCCGCGATGATCACGTCCGAACCGTAGGCGCGCGCGAATCCTTCCGCCATCTGGCTGCGGCAGGCGTTGCCGATACACACGAATAGAACCCGTTTCACAGTTTCTCCAGGAACAGGCTGTGGACCCGCGAATCGGCGGTCAGCTCGGGATGAAATGTGGCCGCCAGGTGACGGCCCTGTTCCACCAATACCGGGTCGCCATGGTAGCGCAGCAGCACGCGGGCGGACGGGCCCACACGGCGGATGATGGGCGCGCGGATGAACACCGCCTCCAGTTTCCCCGGCGCCGTACGCCGCTCGAATTCCGGCCCGGTATCGATTTCCGCCACGCGGCTGTCGATCTGGCGGCCGTAGGCGTTGCGCTCCACCCCGATATCCATGAGCTGAAAGCTCTGCTGCGAAGGGTTGGAAACCTCTTCGGCCATGAGGATGGCTCCGGCGCAGGTACCGAAAACCGGCTTGCGGGCGCCAAACTCGCGCAGCGCGTCGAACAGGCCGGGCTCGTAGGCCATCAGCTTGAGCATGGTGGTGCTCTCGCCGCCGGGAATCACCAGGCCGTCCAGCGAATCGAACTGCGCGGGCTCGCGCACGAACACCGGCTCGGCGCCGGCGCGCGCCAACGCCGCGCCGTGCGCCGCGAAATCCCCTTGCAGGGAAAGCACGCCCACTTTCTTCATCACCAGCCTCGGGTTTGCATCAACTCCGATTCCGGCATCTTGGATATATCCAGGCCCGGCATGGCTTCGCCCAGCGAGCGGCTGGCTTCCAGCAGCTTGGCGGGGTTTTTGAAATTCTTGGCCGCCATGACGATGGCGTTGGCGCGCGCCGCCGGGTCGGACGATTTGAAGATGCCCGAGCCCACGAACACCGCCTCCGCGCCCAGTTGCATGACCAGCGCGGCGTCGGCCGGCGTGGCGATGCCGCCGGCGGAGAAATTCGGCGTCGGCAGCTTGCCGTTCTGCGCCACCCATTCCACCAGTTCCAGGGGCGCCTGCAGAGTCTTCGCCTGATGTACCAGCTCTTCCTTGCCGAGCACGGTGAGCTGCCTCATCTCCCTCACGATGGTGCGAATGTGGCGCACCGCCTCGACAATATTGCCGGAACCGGCCTCGCCCTTGGTGCGGATCATGGCCGCGCCTTCGGCAATGCGCCGCAGGGCCTCGCCCAGGTTGCGCGCGCCGCACACGAAGGGCACTTTGAAATCGAGCTTATCGATGTGATTCTCTTCGTCGGCGGGAGTCAGCACTTCGCTCTCGTCGATATAATCGACGCCCAGCGATTCCAGAATGCGGGCCTCCATGAAGTGGCCGATGCGCGCCTTGGCCATCACTGGAATGGTGACCGTGTTCATGATGGCCTCGATAATAGAGATGTTGGCCATGCGGGCCACGCCACCGTCCTTGCGGATATCCGACGGCACGCGTTCCAGCGCCATCACCGCCGACGCACCGGCATCTTCCGCTATCTTGGCCTGCGCGGCAGTGGTGACGTCCATGATGACGCCGCCCTTCAACATCTCCGCCAGGCCGACTTTTACGCGAAACTCTTCACTCGAAAATTGAAACATGAAACCCTCCTTAAACTCGGAATACAGAAGTCAGGAGTCAGAATACGCGGTGTCTCACAGATTCTGACTTCTGTCTTCTGACTTCCGTCTTCTCCTACACCAGTGCCGACGAAGGCTCGACATTTTGCGATACCCTAGCCAATTCCTCCGACGCGATCCGTCCTAAAATGGCGAGGCCGCCGCGGATCCGGTCCGGCTCCAACCCCGCGAAACTCAGGCGCATGGCGCCCGCATCCAGCCGCGATACGGCAAAATAGCGGCCCGGCAGATAAGCTACGCCTTCTTTCTGCGCCCGCGGCAGCAACTCCCCGGCATCCAGCGGCTCGGGCAGCCGGACCCACAAATTCATGCCGCCCTGCGGCTGGGTCCAGCGCGTTCCGGCGGGCAGATAGCGGCGGCAGGAGTCGAGCGCCGCCGCCAGGCGTTCGGCGCCAGCCTGCAGCACGCGCGCCCGGTGCGTTTCCAACCGGCCGGACTGCGCGAAATCGAGCAGCACTGCCTGCGAAAGCTGGTCGGTATGCAGGTCGGCCAATTCCTTGGCGTGCCGCAGGCGGTCGATCAGCGGCTTGGGCCCCAAGGCCCAGCCCACGCGCAGTCCCGGAAAACTCACCTTGGAGAAACTGCGCAGCAGCACCGTGCCGCCGCGGTCGTCCAATTGTTTGATGGCCGGAAGCGGCTCGCCCTGGTATCGCAATTCGCCGTAGGCATCATTCTCCACCACCGGAACGCCCGCCAGGCGCGCCGCATCGAGAAGCGCGCGCCGCCCCGCCAGCGAGAGCGTGGCGCCGGTGGGATTCTGGAAATTGGAGGTCACCACCAGGAACCGCGGCCGATCGCGCTCCAGCACCCGTTCCAGGTGCGCGGTATCCATCCCGTCCGCGCCCATCGGAATGCCGGCCAGTTGCGCGCCCATTCCGGTGAGCAGGTTCTTGAGGCCGGAATAGACCGGGTCCTCCACGGCCACCGTGTCTCCCGGACGGAGCAGCACGCGGCCGATCAGGTCGAGCGCCTGCTGGCAGCCGTTGGTGATGAGGAGGTCGTCACCCGGGCGGGCGAGCGATTGTCGGCGCGCCTCTTCCAGAAGATGCTGCCGCAAAGGTTCATAACCGCTGGGCGAGCCGAGTTGCAGGATGCAGCCGAGATCCGGGCGCGCCAGCACGGCCTGGCAGCTGGCGCGGAAATCGTCCAGCGGGAAGAGCTCGCGCGAGGGGCGCGACATCACGAAACTGGCCACCTCGTGGCCGAATCCGGCGGAAGGTCCGGCAGGCGCGAAATCGCTTCGGTCGAGCAGCGCGCTCCAATCGACTCCGCCGCCGGCCGGCTCTACGATGCCGGTTACAAAGCTGCCGCGCCCCACCTGGCCGGCGATCAAGCCGTCGGTTTCCAAGGCGTCATAGGCGGCCGAAACGGTGGTGCGGTTCAGTCCAAGCAGGCCAGCCAGTTCGCGAGTGGCTGGCAAGCGCTCGCCGCGGGCCAACTCTCCGGAACGAATCCTAAGGGCAATGTGCTCGTATAGCTGGCGGTACAGCGGCACTTCGGACTCATGGCTGAGGGTCGGAGCAAATTCCGCTGGCTGGAAGGCGCGCATCCATCCATACCATACCATATTGGACTGGCAACTTGCTTCAGAGGTGCGAAATTCCTTCGGGATTGGGGACCGCTCCCTCGCGGTCGCGGCTCGGCAGGCTCTGGCGAACATAGAGGCGCCATTCCGAGCCGCGCGCGCAAGCAAGCGGTTCTTCGAATTTTGTAACTCCCTTAGGACCCTCAGGAGTCACAATGAAAACGCTTCGGAATTTGGGAGACCGGGAGACCGCTCCCTCGCGGTCGCGGCTCGGCAGGCTCTGGCGAACATAGAGGCGCCAT
>CAZARO010000159.1:0-8439 GCA_964487165.1 uncultured Solibacteraceae bacterium
GATCGGTGGTGAACTCAAACTCGCGCAGGGTGACATTTTTCAGCGAGCGAACTTTCTCCCACAAGGCGCGCCCGATCTCGCGGCCGGTGGAATCGCCATGCGCGTGCAGGATGCGGTTGCGGCTGTGGGCGCCTTCGCGGGTGAAGGCCAGGCTGCCGCCCTCGCGGTCGAAGGCCGCGCCCCAATCGATCAATTCCTGGATGGCCGCGGGGCCCTGTTCCACCAACACGTGTACCGCGGCCCGGTCGCAGAGGCCGTCGCCGGCAACCAGCGTGTCCTGCTCGTGGAGTTCCACCTCGTCGTCATCGCTGAGCGCCACGGCGATGCCGCCCTGCGCATATTCGGAAGAGGATTCCCGCAAACTGTCCTTGGCGACCACCAACACCTGCCCCGCGGCCGCCAATTCGATGGCCGCCCGCATGCCAGCGACACCGGCGCCGATCACCAAAAAGTCCGGACTCATTCGCTACTGCGATGATAGCAGGGGCGTGGTGGCGTACACTGAAACCAATGGAGGGGCCGCTTCCGTTAAACCGCATTTCGGCGCCGTTACGCAGTTCGAACGCCGTGCTGCGCGCCCGTTCGCGAACGCACTTCGTGAAGAATTTCGCCGGCCCGCTCTCCATCAAGAGCGTGACCGAGGGAACGGTCGCCTGGAAATGCGCCGGCCGCGAGCGCCCGGTGGATCGCGATTCCTTCCTGGTGCTGAATCTGGACGAACCGTACTCCATGGAGATCGATTCGCGGACGGCGGTTTCCACACTTTGCGTCTTCTTTGAGGACGGCTTCGTGGAATCGGTGTACGGGTCGCTGGTGGGGCACGAGATGGAAGGCGACTGCGAGCGGCTGCCCTTTCTGGGAGGATTGCACAGCCGCGACCATCGCATTCTGCCGCGCATGCATGCCATTGCGGAGGCTGGCGCCTGCGATCGGCTCTGGCTGGACGAGCAGTTTCTGCTGCTGGCTCGCGACCTTCTGTGGCTCAACGGCGAAATGCGGCAGCGCACCGCGCGCATGCCCGCCGACCGGCCGGCGACGCGGGAGGAACTGTTCCGGCGTGTGCGGCGCGGCCAGGAGTACCTTCATGCGAGCACCAGCCTGAACCCGGATCTCGCCGAAATCGCGCGCCACGCGTGTCTTTCCCCCTACCACTTTCACCGCGCTTTCACACGGGCATTCGGCCAGACACCGCACCAGTATGGCAATCGATTGCGGTTGGAGCGTGCGCGCCGGCTGTTGGAATCGGAGGGCTTGACCGTTACCGAGATTTGCGGCGCGGTGGGGTTCGAAAGCGCCGCGTCCTTTAGCGCGCTCTTCCGGAGAGCCTTCGGCGTGCCGCCATCGGCCTGGCGTCACGCGCAAATAAGCAAGATTCGATAAGACCGCGCGCCGCGTCACCGGCGATACTGCCAGCATGAACCTGCTGACTGTGTTACCGCTACTCTTCGCGCAAGCTCCCGCTGACCGCGCCGCGCCCTTCTTCGACGCCATTCGAAAAGGTGACGCCGGCGCGGTGCGCGTTCTGCTCTCCTCCGACCCCACGCTGGCCGCCGCCCGCAACGCGGACGGAGCGACGCCCGCCTTGTGGGCCGCTTACACCCGCCACCCGGAACTGGCCCCGACGGTACTCGCCGGCCGGGATCCGGACTTCTTCGAGGCTTGCGCGCTGGGAAATATCGAGCGCGCTTCGGCGCTATTGGCGCGCGACCCCAAGCTCACCGGCGCTTATTCCGCCGATGGCTTTACGCCGCTGGGCCTGGCAGTATTTTTCGGCCACGAAGAAATCGCGCGCCAGTTGGTGGCTGCGGGCGCGGATGTAAACCGGCCTTCGCGCAACGCCATTCGTGTGGCACCCTTGCATTCGGCCGTGGAGAGCGGAAGTCTGGCGCTGTTAAACCTGCTGTTGGAGCATGGAGCGCAACCCGACGCGGTAGAGTTTCTGGAAGCTACGCCGCTTCATTCCGCGGCGGCGCGCGGCAATCGGCAGATGGTGGAGAGGCTGCTTGCGGCCGGCGCAGACCGGCGGCGCAAAACGAAGGATGGCAAGACGGCCGCCGACCTGGCGCGTCAGTACGGCCACGAAGAGCTGGCGGCGCTGCTGGCTAATTACTCCTCGCCCCCGCTGGGGTCGGATGGCAAGTAGTAGTCTTCGACTGTTTCGCCGCCGGCGCTGGCGGAGTCGTCGCCGGCCGCTTCGAAGGAGTCGGCGTCTTCATCCGGCGGCTGGCCGTCTTCGCCGTCATGATGTCTTTGGCGTCGGCGCGCCACGGAGCCGTAAGGCTGGCGATGGCCGTACGGTTCGGGAGAGGGAACGGAGCCCACACGGAAATCCTCCATGGTTCTCACACCTCCTGTTGTCCGAATTGTGGCCGAAAATGGGGCCAAAGGCAAGGGGAAAGAGCGTGCGCGGGCTTTGGTAGCTGGCGCCGAGAGGCGGTTCACCTCCTTCGCGGGCTGAAGCCCGCGCCACCAAGATGTGTCGATCCGCCCCCGGTGGGGCGGGCTTCAGCCCGCCAAGGGAGCGCCGCCGCGAACTTTTATCGGCGAGCTGTCGATGGCTCCACACAGCCGGTCAGTAACGCAGCCCCTCCCATCGCACCTTCCAACTCTCTTTCGGAAAGCCAGCCCAGCCGCACGCCATCATCGCAGTGGCCGTCAGCAATCCGCCGTTTCCGGGCAAGTACAGCGGCAAATTGGCGCGCTGCGAGTTGTGGCCGTTGGGCAGCCAGACGTTCTTGGGTGAATCGATAAACAGCGCGTCGATGGCCGTCCGCGCCTCGCCCAGGCGCGCCGCAGTCATCGCCACCATGGGAAAATCCCAACCCCAGGTGTCGGGCCAGTGCCACTCGCGCAGCACCTTATGAAGGGTGCGGCGCATGGTCTCGCGGTCCACGCCATCCCCATTGAGAACTCCCAGCGCGGCCAGCATGGAGGGATGATCGCGGTTCTTTTCGGTGAAGGTTTGCGGGCAATTTTCGTGCGCCAGATAGACGCCATCCTTCACCGGGAGGGCCGAGAGCCGCCGCCGCACGTCGTCCCATTGCGCGTCCGGCGCCATCCCCAGGCGCGCCCGCCATTGTTGGGCGGTGGCCAACGCTTCGCGCCAGTAGACCAGTTCGAAGGTGGGGTTCCAGGTGGTGCGAGCGTCGTGATTCTCCTGCGCGGGGATCACCGGCGGGCCCAACACGTAGCGGCCGTCGCGCAGCACGGCGTAGCTCGCCATGAAATCGGCCGTGGCCAGGACCACTTCGCGGTAGCGCTCCAGGGTCTCGCGGCCGGGGTGGGCGCGGTAGCAAAGCTCGGCCATGGCGATGGGGTGCGGCTGTTGCCAGATCAGTAGCTCGCCGATATTCGACGGGCTGTCGCGTCCACTTAGCGAGGTCATCTTGGGCCAGCGCGCTCCCTGGTATCCCTGGCGCCGGGCCTTTTCGCGCGCCACCGGAAGGATGGTGGAATACCAGCCCAGGCTCCTCTCCAGCAGCGGCGTGCGGCCCCAGAGAGGGAAGTGCGCGGCGTGCCACCAGTGCATCTCCAGGTGGAATTTTCCGTACCAGCTATTGCACGTGAGACCGGTCTCCTGCGGCGGGGCCGATCCGGCGCATTGGATGGCCGTAAGGTATTGCGAGAGCACCACGCGCCGCTCCAGTTCGGGAGCGCGAGCGTCGGTGCTGCCGCCGAAATCGAGCGCGCCGCCGCTCGACCAGAAATCCTGCCAGTGTTTCTGGCTGGCGATTCGGGTTTCGGCAGCCGTGGGGGCCTGGCCCACGATATCGCGGGGAGCGAATTCGCAGGTGAAATCGAGCTGCCGGCCGCGCAGCAGCACGCGGTGCGGGGCGGCGAGCTCGGCGCGGGCATCGCCGGTCCACTGCAGACGGACGAAGTAGCTGTCGGCATCGAGACGGCGGTGGATGGTGGCGGTGCCGGCCGCGCTCGACACCATCCGCGTTTCATGACGGCCGGGACTGCTCCAGTCCGAAGCGTTCATAGCGGGCGAGACGTAGGGGAACTCCAGCGCGATGGCGAGCGATTGCGCTGCCACCAGCGGCGATTCCACCGTGACTGCGATGGCGTCTCGCGCCGGATGGCAGCAGGTCCGCACATGCACCGGATGGCCCTCAATCTGGAAGACGCTGTCGAGTATTCCGGTCCACAGGTCGAGCGTCTGGCGAACGTCGGCGACCTCGCCGGGCCGGAGCATGCGGCCGTCGAAGAGCAGCGAGACACGCCCCAGATTCAGGCGGTGCGGATTCTCGCGCAGCCAGGTGAAAAGCGGTTCCTGGCCTTGGCTGCTGGTGGCGTATCCCACCGGCCGGCCGTAGGTATCGAAGTTTTCGAGACGCAATTGGGCGCCGGCGAGACCGTCGGGCTGGGGCTCGCTGTGCCAGCCCCACTGCGACTGGGTACACAGCGGAATGCCGGTCTCGTAAGGCTGCGGAAGCGATTGCAGGCCGGTGATATCGGCGGTGAATGCGAACTCGCCGTTTCCCACCGTCAAAGGACTGCGCGGATCGAGCGCGGTGAGCGTGGGGTTGTGCCGGCCGACCAGGCTGTGCCGGTCGATGGCGCCCTCCGCGGCGCGCGCGGCGAATGAGGCGCCGGCGAGATGCAGGAAGCTGCGTCTGGTGGGGTGGAAGTGAGACACGTCAGCCAGCCGCAAGTATACACCTGCGGCAGGGACGATGGGTGAAGCTCAGTTAGTGCTGGTGGCGTCGTGCCGCTCGCGTTGACTTACTATGTGAGGGCGCACGATTCTGACTAATCCCTTTACTCCCGCGGCACACAAGGTAAGAGGATAGAACACCACTAAGACCAGAGCTCCCGCGAGAGTGGCGACAATTGCGTCAACAGACGCGTGCCATACTCTTGGAATAGGCGCCACTCGGCCTTCCGGTGCGGACATGAAAAACTCCTACTCTGATTACCCGTGAGTAGGACAAAAGTTCCGCTTCCGGTGCCCTAAATATGTGCCGTTTCACACGGAGATGGATAGCTATATGTAGCTATGTATTAGATAGATTCTCAGATGGGATATCGCACAAAAATTTGATCGGCAAGCAATTCTAACTAACTTGCCAAGGCTTCGCCTTGATATCCCTGCGGGATATGGAAGTCAGGAGTCAGAAGTCAGAATGGGGGCAGGCCTCTGGATCGATCGGGCCTGCCAACGCAGCGGGAACAAAATTCTCGTTGGCGCCCATATAACGGGAACTAACTGGCGGGCTGAAGCCCACCCCACCAGGTGGCGCGGCATCGGCCCGGCTTCAGCCCGCGAATCAAGGGCGAAGCCCTTTGCCCAGCTATTTCTTGGTATCGCCAAAAGTGATTGTCGATTCGCCGGAGTACTTATGATAATTCCGGAAGTCGATCACGTTGTGGCTGCAGAAATCCGACCCGCGCTGGCAACTCAGGGTCTCGGCGTGGACCGGCAAGAGGTACTGCTTGGTATCGCCCAGGCGCGTGTATTGGTAGTCCATGGCGGACTCCACGTCATCGGTGGGGAAGTCCTCCGGGAAGCCGAAAGCCTGCATCTCGATGCGCATCACTCGCGCGGTGGCGGGATCGATCCAGACCGAGCCCTTATACGGCGGCCGGTAGGTTTGCGACCCCATGGTAATCTGCCAGTGAGAATTCTCGCGCTTCACGCTGTAGTCGTAGACCTTGGTGATAACGCCGCTGGCTCGCTCGTCTCTACGGTAGCGGAACTGGGCATCGGTGGCCGGCGACAGCAGGTCGATTAGCATGGTGCCGAACTCGCCCGTGGACGAAGCGCCGCCCACCTGTTCCAGGCTCTTCTTCACCGGCTTGCCATTCACCGTCACGTCGCGATAATCTTCCTTGCCATTCTCATACACCACCGCCGTCCCCACTACGTCCAGAGCTTGCCAGTTGGCCGGACGGGCGGTGCTTTCGTAGCGCGCCATGATTTCCTGGCAGACATAATTCGGCAGCCCCTCCGTGAAATCGAGGGCAGCCTCGGTGGCTTTCGCGATCAGCGGATCGCCCACCGGGCGGCGCACTACCGGGTCCTCATCGCCGCGCAGAATGCTGGGGGTGCCACCGTTGTAAGGGGCAGGCGGAGTGTTCCGCGCCTCCGTCACGGGCGCGGCGGAAGCGGCGGGTTGTGGCGGCGTTGGCGGTGTATCGGGCACGGAGGCGGCATGTTCGCGGTTGGGGTCGGCCACTTTACCGCGGACCAGCACGGGACGGCCGGGATCGTCGGGATCGGCCGGTGCCGGCGGGGGAGCCATCTCGGTAGCGGGCGCGGCGGGTGCGGGAGCGGCGGCAGGCTTGGAGGGAGAATCGGCCTTCTTGGGGTCATCCTTCCAGGCGTCCGGTGTCGATCCGCCTTGATCTTTACTATTGCCGGCGGTTTCCGGGGCGGCGGCGTGCGCACTCTTCTCCCAATACACGTTGACCGCCGTGAAGAACCCCTGCGCATCTTCCGGACCTTCGATGGAGAGTTGATCGCCGATGTCGAACTTCGGCGTTTTCACCTCATCGCCGCTCTTGAAGAACTTGGTCTTGGCGGTCCGCTTGAACTGCAGTTCGCGGTGATCGTCCATCTCCAGCGTGAGCGTCTTATCGTCCATCTGCTTCAGCACGCCGCGAAAATTAGGCAGGGGCGCATCGCTGGTGGGTTTCGTGGACCCCTTGGAAGGGATGGGAATGCCCGCGCCCCCTGGGTATCGCCCGGGAGGATAGCTTCCCGGCGGATAGCTTCCCGGGGGATAACCGCCTCCCGGATAGCCTCCGGGAGGATACTGCCCGGGGTATTGTGCGAATGCCACCGAGCAGGCTACCAGCAGCCAACCAGCAAGCCTTACGCCGTCAATCAATCCGGCGCGGCCGACGCCACGAGAGGAGGCTAGACACAACATGACAGGACGTGAGATGCGCGGGAGCCTCCCGAGGTTACGTCTTTTCGCCGAAAAGTGCGCTCGCCGGCACCCCGCCTGCCGCCCTCCCAGTGGAGACCGGCTGTACCCGCATGGTATGCTGGCGTTCGTCTAAGTTAGTGAACGGAGATGCTTTGAATTCCCGTCGCCTGCTGCTTGTCGACCCCGACCGTTCCGCCCACGAAATCATTCGCGGCATCCTCGAGCGCGAGGACCGCGCCATACAGGAAGCTTATGGGAGGTCCGATGCCGAGGCATGCCTGCGTGCCGCCCCCTTCGACGTGGTGCTGGCGGGGCAGGGAAGCAACGGGTTCGACGCCTTGCGGATGGCCCGCCGGGTGCGAGCCCTTCAGCCGGGCGCCCGCGTGATTCTGACCGGCGATTCCTCTCCGCTCCAGGTCATCGGCGCCATCCGTGCGAGGGTTTTCGGCTACTGCCACAATCCGCCGCCCGCGGGCATTTTGAACGACCTGGTGTCGCAAGCGCTGGACTCCGCTTCGTGGCAGAACGACATCCTGGTGATCTCCGCCAGTCCGCAGTGGATTACCCTCGACGTGCGCTGCAAAATCGAGGCCGGCGACCGCGCCCATCATTTCGTGCGCGAACTGGAAATGGATCTGCCGGTACACGTGCGCGAAGATGTTACCGCGGCGTTTCGCGAACTGCTCTTCAACGCCATCGAGCACGGCGGCAAGTACAACCCCAAGAAGCGAGTCCGGGTATCGCTGATGCGTACCGCGAAAGCGCTGATCGTGCAGATTCAGGACCCGGGGAAAGGCTTTTCGCTGGAAGCCTTGCCGCATGCCGCCATATCCAACCCGGAGGATAGTCCGATTCGCCACGTGGAGGTGCGCGCCGAGGCCGGCCAGCGGCCCGGCGGGTTCGGAATTCTCATGAGCCGCAACCTGGTGGACGAACTGATTTATAACGACCGCGGAAACGGCGTGTTGTTCGTCAAATACCTGTAAACTTCTAAGAACCGCTTGCTGGCGCGCGCGGCTCGGAATGGTGCTCAGTGTTTGCCAGAGCCTACCGAGCCGCTTGCCAGAGCCTACCGAGCCGCGACCGCGAGGGAGCGGTCCGGACGCAGAGCGGGTTGAGGCCCGGAGTCGAGGTCGGGTCTTCCGCGCGCTGTCAGATTGCGGTCTTCTAGTAAGAACGACCGCGGAGTATACTTTCTGTAACGTCGCGGGGCATCGGAGGGGCGATATGGCGGCATTGGATGGACTGAGACTGAAGAACGCGCTATCCGCTTTGCGTCACATCGAACAGGAAATCAAAGACAAGCAGAAGTGGATGACCCTTTTGATCTCATTCAAGGGCAATCCGATCGACGCGCGCAATCTGCTGGAGATATCCAATAAGATCACGCAGGAAAGCATCACCCTGGAGCACGTGGTGGCAGGTTTGGCCGTGGAAGCGAGAAGCCTCGCCCGCAGCATGCCCTCTATGCCGCCCAAGCAACTCACCATGAACAAGTACACGCCGGCGTCGGGTGGGGAACTGAAGGAACTGGCGGCGCTGGCCGGACGGATGCCGAAAC
>CAZARO010000160.1:0-8399 GCA_964487165.1 uncultured Solibacteraceae bacterium
ACCCGGCGCGCGACATGCAGGACACCTTCTGGCTGGATGGCGGCAACCTGCTGCGCACGCACACCTCGCCGGTGCAGGTGCGCGGCATGGAGCGCCTGGGTCCGCCCTTGCGCATGATCGCCCCCGGCCGCGTATTCCGCAACGAGAGCGTGGATGCCTCCCACGAGCACACCTTCTATCAGCTCGAAGGCATGATGATCGACCGCGACGTCTCGGTGGCGCACCTGCTCTACTTCATGAAGACGCTGCTCACCGCCATCTTCCATCGCGACGTGACGGTGCGCCTGCGGCCGGGCTATTTCCCCTTCGTCGAGCCGGGGTTCGAGCTGGATATCCAATGCCTGATCTGCGGCGGACCGGGATGCCCGGTGTGCAAACAGAGCGGCTGGGTGGAGCTTCTGCCGTGCGGGCTGGTGAACCCCAACGTGCTGGGCATGAGCGGCATCGACCCCGAGGTGTGGGGCGGTTTCGCGTTCGGATTGGGCCTCACGCGCCTGGTGATGATGCGCTACGGCATCGACGATATTCGCCATCTGCAAGGCGGCGACCTCAGGTTTCTGGAGCAGTTTTAGCTATGGGGGCTCGCGTAGGACGGGGCGGGTTACCAACCCGCCGCAGGTTGCCAACCTGCCCCACATGCCGGTGGCATCCGTCATCATATGTTGCGGGACTCAGTGAATCGGAGCAGTTTTGAAATTCTCCTACAATTGGATTCGCGAATTAGTCCCCGGCCTGGCCGAGGCTCCGGGGCCGCTGGAGCGGCTGATTACCATGAAGACGGCCGAGTGCGAAGGCGTGGAGCCGGCCGCGCAATTGCTGGCGTTTGCCACGCTGGCGCGCGTGGAATCGGTCGAGCCCATCGATGGCACTCACCTGGTGACGGCCCTGGTGGACGCGGGCCCGGCGGGGCGCAGGACGGTGGTCTGCGGCGCGCCCAACTGCCGGCCGGGCATGGTCACCGCCTGGGCGGACATCGGCAACAAGGTGGTCCACGGGGTGGAGAGCGACGGCATGCTGGCGAGCGCCGCTGAACTGGGCATCAATAAGGATCACGGCGGCATCATCGAGCTTGTCGGTGAGCCGGGCGGCGCGCTCGACCGCTGCCTGGCCGATTTCGTCATCGAGATCGACAACAAGTCCATCACCCATCGTCCCGATCTGTGGGGCCATTTCGGCATGGCGCGGGAAGTGGCGGCCATCGTGGGGATGCGCCTCTACGATCCGGTGAAGCCCAGCCTGCTGGCCACCGGTCCCGCGGCAGTCAAAATTGCCATCGAGGACCTGGCATTGTGCCCGCGATACTGCGCCCTGGTCTTCGAAAATGTGACCGTGCAGCCCTCGCCCTACTGGCTGCAGGCGCGCCTGGCGGCTATCGGGCTCAACTCCATCAACAACATCGTCGACATGACGAATTTCGTTATGTCGGAGCTGGCGCAACCCATGCACGCCTTCGATGCCGACCTGATTCAGGGCGACACCATCTACGTCCGCCGCGCCATGGACGGTGAAGCTTTTGCCGCGTTGAACGGCGAGAATTACACCCTCGATTCCGGCAACCTGGTGATCGCCGACGCGGCCGGCGCCATAGGGCTGGCGGGAGTGATAGGCGGCGGCCCCAGTTCCATCACCGAAAAGACCACGCGCGTGATTCTGGAGAGCGCCAACTTCCAGGCATCCAGCATCCGCAAGACGTCGGTGGCCATCAAGCTACGCACCGACGCGTCCATGCGCTTCGAAAAGGCGCAGGACCCGGCCAATACGGTCCGCGGCCTGGCCCGCGCGATCGAGCTTTTGCAGGAACTGTCGCCCGGCATCCGCCTGGTGGGCGGTGTGGCGGAGAGCGGAAAGGAGATCGCGCCGCCCGCGCCCATCGACCTGCCGCTTGACTGGCTGGAGCGCAAGCTGGGACGCGCCATCGCCGCCGCGGAAGTGCGCGGCATCCTGGAGCGGCTGGAGTTTCAGGTGAGCGAGCCGGAACCGCGCCTCTATCGCGTGGGGGTGCCTTCCTGGCGCGCCACCAAGGATATTTCCATCAAGGACGACCTGGTGGAGGAAGTCGGCCGCATGGTGGGCTACGTGTCCATCGCTCCGCAGGCGCCGCTGGTACCCTCGCGCGTGCCGCCCGCGAACCCCACGCGCAAGTTTCAGCACGATGTGCGCAACATTTTCGTCGATCAAGGTTTCACCGAGGTCTACAATTATTCGTTCCTGAGCGAGGAAGCGGTGCGGGCGTTCGGCCTGGACCCGGCGGAGCACGTCCGCGTAGCCAATCCCATCGCGTCAGACCAGGCGCTGATGCGCACCTCGCTGCTGCCCGGCATCCGGCACAACGTGCTCGAAAACGCCAAGCATCGCGAGAGCTTCCGGCTGTTCGAAATCGGCCTGGAGATTCACAAGAAGGTGGCCGCGCTGCCCGATGAGATTGCGCATCTCGCGGCCGCGGTTTATGAGCGCTATGGCGACGGCCGCGCCGGCATTTCCGAAATTAAGCGCGCCGCCGAATGCCTGCTGCCGGGCGCGGAAGCAGTACCGGCCGCGGCGCGCGCCTTCGAACACCCCGCCCGATCGGCCGACGTTAGCTGGCGCGGGCACCCGGTGGGCCGCCTGTTCGAGCTGCATCCCAAGCTGGTGGAAGCGGGGCGCGCGGCCATTCTCGATCTCGACCTGCGCCTCATCGAATCGCTCTCCGGCGCGGAAGTGAAGTTCAGTCCGATTCGCCGTTATCCTTCGAGCGCCTTCGATCTCTCGGTGATTGTCCCGTTGCGCGCTTATGCCGGCGAGGTGCAGCACGCGCTCGGAGGGGAGCCGGATCGGCTGCTCGAATCGGTAGAATTCGTGCGGGAATATGCCGGTCCGCCGGTGCCGGAGGGCTCGAAGAGCGTCACGTTCCGCGTCACGGTGGGGTCGCCGGAGCGCACGTTGTCGTCGGAAGAAGTGGGCCGGATCCGCGAGGGA
This sequence comes from uncultured Solibacteraceae bacterium, assembly GCA_964487165.1. Taxonomy (GTDB): domain Bacteria; phylum Acidobacteriota; class Terriglobia; order Bryobacterales; family Bryobacteraceae; genus PALSA-129. Next base: position 2,956 of record CAZARO010000160.1, read on the forward strand.
ATAATCGAACGGATGCGCGGATTGGGGTACGAGCTGCGGGTGTGAGCACGCTCCGCGCCAAGCCGGGAGGTTGGGTCGCGCGGCGCAAGAAGGGTCTGTGCCGATGGTGCGGCGCGGCCGTTCCCGCAGGCCGGTTCACCTTCTGCGGCGATTCCTGCGTGCATGAATGGAAGCTGCGCACCGATCCGGGGTATCTGCGCGATCAGGTCTTCGCGCGCGACCGCGGCGTATGCGCGCACTGCGGTGTGGATACCGAGGCGCTGCGCCGCGAGAAGCGCAAGCTGGATTATCGCGCGCGCCGCCAGTTCGAAAAAGACTGGGGCGGCCGGCGCCATTTGTGGGACGCCGACCACATTATCCCGGTAGTGGAAGGCGGCGGCGAGTGCGATCTCGCCAACATGCGCACGCTCTGCCTCAAGTGCCACAAGCTGGCCACCGCGGAGTTACGCCGGCGGCGGCGCGCGGCGCGCGCGCATCCGTGATGGGCTATTGAGTCTCGCATAATAGTTACGGTGAGCGCGCCTTGCGGGGCAGGATGGCATCCTAATGCCGCATAGTTTTCCCGCTTTCGGGCATCTGCGTAAATAGTGGGGCGGACGCCCGCGGCCGCGGCCGACCCCCTTGTCGGCCTCCTCGCGACCCAAACGCCCGAATCCACAGAGGGAGCGGGACGAGGGCGTCCCGCGCAGGCCAGGGGGCCTGCCCCACTTAATTTCGGCAGGAATCTCGCCCTTGTAGCTGCCAATAAGAAAACCCGCGGCCGGTTAGCGGCGGCCGCGGGTCTTCCTTGGATTTGCTTCCTGACTTACTAGAAGATCATCTTCAGCGACATCTGAATCAGGCGCGGCGACCCGAACGTAGTAACTTCGCCAAAAGTCGCAGTAGTGGACAGGTTGCTCGTGGGGGCGTTCCAGTTAGCGTGATTCATGATGTTGAAGAACTCCGCCTTGTACTGCAACCGGAAACGCTCCGAGAACCGGAAGATGCGGCTCGCCGACATATCCCATTGAATGGTACCGGGACCGTGGAAGATATCGCGCGCGGCGCTGCCAAAGGTCCCGAGCGGCACGCAATCCGGGTTGCTCGCGTAGACGGCGTTGTTGCAGCCGCCGGCGAAGAGGGCGGGATTGAACCATTCGCTGGTGGTGTGCGGGAAGGGATTGGAGAGGCCGTTGACCACGTTCGGACGGTCCGTGCTTTCACCGGTAAGGGAGACGTCCGACCCGGTGGTGACCGTGAAGGGCTGGCCGGTGTAAAGGCTCACGATGGGCGCCAGCTGCCAATCCTTGGTGATCAAACTCAAGGCGCCGGTACCGATGCCGGGGCTTTCGACGACCAAGGAATTATTGAAGATTTGCCGGCGATCGAAGTTGCAATCGGCCTTTTCGGCGTCGCGGTTGTTTTGATTCTGATAATATACGCCCGAGAGCTCGTTGCCGAAATCCAATGTGCTGATACATTGCGACCAGGTGTAGTTCGCCAGCCAGGTGTAATGGTGCGCGAAACGGTGCTCCAACTTTAGCAGCAGGCCGTTATACTTCGAGACGGCCCCGTCGTCCGACTGTACAATCGTGCTGTAGTAAGCGCCTTGCGGCCCATTGATCAGGGACAGCGGCCTGCGGGCGTTCTCGTTACTCGCGGTGGCACCGGGCCCGTATACCGGCGCGTTAATGTCGTTAGCTCCGTAAATGTGGTCCGTGCGGTTGCCGATGTAAGTGGCGGTAGCCAGCCAGTCCTTGGCCACCTGGCGCGAGTAACTGAGGTTCCACTGCATCATATAAGTAGCGTGCAGGTTGGGCGGAACGCTTACGTATGCACCCAAAGACGGGAAGATGGCGGCGCCGGGGAACGGATCGCCGGCCACTCCGGTCGGCGATACGTAGCCGTTCCAGGGGTTGGAGAATGGCGCGGTGATGGCAGGATTGGTCAGGGTGATCTGCGAAGCATATGGCGGATTGGTGGTCCAGCGCTCGGGATAGAAGATCTCGGCGGTATCGTGCAGTAAGCCGAACGCGGCACGGACAGTTTGTTTACCGTCGCCCGTGGGATCCCAGACAATGCCGAGGCGGGGAGAGGTGTCCAGCCAATGGGACTGGGTGAATTGGCAGCCATGACTGTTGCCCGAGTCATGGCCGAACAGCAATCCCGCGGGAGCAGCCGGATACTGGGAGCTGTGTACGCCTGAGAGGAAGTCGGCCAGGTTGAACTGGTTGCCGCGGCAATACTTGTCGGTGACCGGTTGGTCCGGCTCCCAGCGGACGCCGATATTGATGGTCAAGTGGTCGGTAGCTTTCCACGTGTCCTGTACGTAAGCCGCGAAAACGGTCTGGCGCAGGTAATCGGACAGGGCGTTCCCCTGGTTCCAGACGGACAGATGACCGAGCATCAGGTCCGCCAGATTGTCGCCGGAGTAACCGCTGGTGGTGCCGCCGCTGAAAGTCCATTGGCCGTTGGACTGCTGGTTGGCCGTTTCGTTGAACTGGTCCTTGCGGCCGTCAATGCCGAAACCGATCTGGTGTTTGCCCTTGATCCAGGAAAAGTCGTCGGAAATCTGATAATTATCGTCGGTGAAATATCCCGGAGCGCAGGTTCCGCAAGCCACGTTAAAGTAATTGCCGACGGTTACCTGGATGTAGTTGTCCGCCATGTTATCGGCAAAGGGCCCGCCTTCGGTGTTTTTCATCCCGAGCGCTTGCGGGCCGAACAGGTTGGGCGGCGCGCCTCGCTTGTCGGACCGCCGGTTATACGTCGCGTGGAACGAGTTCACTGAGGTAGGGCTGAACAGGTAAGTGTCGCCGAACGTCGCGATCTGGGACATCTGCTTCAAGCCGGGATTGGGTCCAGTGGTAAGGGCGTTCTTGCCGTCGAAAAACGTCTCGCCGGTGTAGTTGTAAGCGAACCAGCGCCCATAGAGAGTGTGCTTTTCACTGCGCACGTAGTCCACGCGGCCAATAATCTGCCAGTCCGGATTGTTGGCCAGTTGTCCAAATTCATACGAGCCGCAAGGATTACTGGAAACCGGGATATAGCTCAGCAGCTTCATGGCTGCCGGATCGAAAAGCGTCTGGGGGATGATATTGCCTGGGAAGGGGGCTTGGTTGTTATAGGGGTTCTTGAGAGTGACGGCGTTCTTTTGGCAACCGCCGGCTGCGATGGCAGCGTCCTCCACCGAGAAATTTCCGGCGATGGTCAAGGCCGTGGGCACCACCGCGCTGGTACCGGCCGGGTTGCTGCGTTGGACGGTTTGCTGATATCCGCCGAAGAAGAAGAGTTTGTCGCGCTTGATCCTGCCGCCTGCGGTGCCGCCGAACTGGTTGCGCTTGAGAGAGTCGCGCGCCGGCTGATCCACCGCGCCGCCGGGCGTCACCAAACCCTTGGTGCGGGCGTTCAGTTCGTAATTGCGGAGGAAGTCGAAGGCGTCGCCGTGGAAAGAATTGCTTCCCGACTTGGTCACGATATTGACCACGCCACCAGGATGCAGGCCGAATTGCGCCGGCATGGCGTTGGTTTGCACGCTGAATTCCTGCACGGCGTCCGGGAACGGGATGGGCAGGTTCACATTGCTGAAAGCATCGTTGTTGTCGCCGCCGTCCAGGAGGTAACTGATGCCGTTTGCCTGGCCGCCGGCTACCGAGAAGGTGCCGGAGCCATCCGATCCTGACATGTTCTTACTGCCCGTCAGGTCGCCGCCCGGCGTCGCCGTGCCGCCGCCGGTCAGGGTCAGCAACTGAGTCAGGTTGCGGCCGTTGAGCGGAAGGTCGACCAACTTACGCTCTTCTATGACCTGCGAGATAGCGCTATCCTTAGTCTCCACCATGTTGGCGTCGGCGGAAACTTCCACGGTGTCGGTAGTGGCGCCAATCTGCAAGGCGACATTTTGCTCGACGTTGTGGGCCACCTCGAGAATGATGCCGATCTGGCGGTAAGCTTTGAATCCCGAGGCGCTTACTTCCAGGATGTAGGCGCCAATAGGCAGGTTCGGGAAACGAAAGGAACCCCCGGTATCGGTAGTGAAGGTGTGAACCTGGCGGGTCTCCACATCCGTCATTTTTACGATTGCGCCGGAGACGAAAGCGCCGGTGGGATCGGTTACGTGGCCGTCTACTTCGGCGACGTTTACTTCCTGGGCACGTGCGGCGGGCGCGGTGGAGAACATAAGTACGGTGGCAAGCAGCATGGCCCCGGCTAGTTTACTGCGACGTACATGGTTCGCAAAAACCTTCATTTTCAAGTCCCTCCAGTGATCGAACATGGAATTCCGAATTCACCACAATCCGAGTGGCGCCGGCCCTCTTACAACGAAAGCCGCAACATAGTTGACCGAACCTCTAAGACAACCCAATATGGACCAACAAGACCTTGATGGCGCAATAATACGTTCGAAGTGGGGCAAAGTCAAACCAAAAGGATTGAACGATATCTTTAGCAAAACTCAACGTTGGACGTTTTCGTACCTCCGGTAAGGCGGGCCGCTTCATGGGGGGAGTACACCGTTAGGGCACAAAAAAACCCGCGGGCGCCGTTAAGACGCCCGCGGGTTCGGAGGGAAATCGCTGATGGACTAGAAGATCATTTTCAAGGACATCTGAATCAGCCGGGGCGACCCGAACGTGGTCACCTGCCCGAAGGTCGAACTGGTCAAGCCGGCTGTCGGGGCATTCCAGTTGGCGTGGTTCATGATATTGAAAAACTCCGCCTTGTACTGCAATTTGAGCCGTTCGTTGAACTGGAAGATGCGGCTCGCCGACATATCCCACTGAATCGTTCCGGGACCATGGAAGATATCGCGCCCGGCATTGCCGAAAGTGCCCAAAGGCACGCAGTAGGGATTGCTGGCGTAAGTTGCATTATTACAACCGCCGGCGAATAACGTGGTATTGAACCACTCGCTGGTAGTATGCGGGAACGGATTCGACACGTCGGGTACCACAGTAGGCCGGTCGAGGTTTTCACCGGTGAGCGAAACATCCGAACCGGTCGTCACCGAGAATGGTTGGCCGGTATACAAACTGACAATCGGAGCGAGTTGCCAATCCTTGGTCAGGGCATTGGCGAAACCGGTGCCAAGTCCGGCGCTTGTGACTACCATCGAGGAATTGAAGATATGCCGGCGGTCGAAATTGCAATCGCCCTTTTCGGCGTTGCGGTTGGCGGGATTTTGGTACTGGTTGGTGGACAACTCGCCATTGAAGTCGAAAGTGGTGGTGCACTGTGACCAGGTGTAGTTCGTCAACCAGGTGATGTTGTGGGCGAAGCGGTGCTCCAACTTCAGGAGCAGGCCGTCGTAGCGGGACGTAGGTCCATCGTCCGATTGCACAATGGAACTGTAGTAAGCGCCTTGCGTCGCGTTCAGAAGCGTCAGGGTGCGGCGGGCTTGCTCGTTAGAAGCCGTTTCGCCGGCCGCCGGCTGCGGTACGTTCTGCTCGTTGCCGCTATAAATGTGG
>CAZARO010000161.1:0-604 GCA_964487165.1 uncultured Solibacteraceae bacterium
CCGTCGCCAGCCTTTATTCTGACTTCTGACTTCTGACTCCTGTCTCCCATGTCCCGCAGGACATCGCGGGCACCTGCCCCACGCTGTCGCCAGCCTTTATTCTGACTTCTGACTTCTGACTCCTGTCTCCCATGTCCCGCAGGACATCGCGGGCACCTGCCCCACGCTGTCGCCAGCCTTTATTCTGACTTCTGACTTCTGACTCCTGTCTCCCATGTCCCGCAGGGACATCGCGGGCACCTCCCCCACGCCGTCGCCAGCCTTTATTCTGACTTCTGACTTCTGACTCCTGTCTCCCATGTCCCTCAGGGACATCGCACGCACCTCCCCCACGCCGTCGCCAGCCTTTATTCTGACTTCTGACTCCTGTCTCCCATGTCCCGCAGGGACATCGCGGGCAAGGCCCGCGCCTTGACTTCCCCCTCGTCACTTGCTTAACTATAGTTAAGTTCGATGAGCCCGACCCAATCGACGCCGGACGCACGCTCCCTCGCCAACGTGCATTCTTCCGTCGGTACTTCCCAACTCTCCTTCTGGCGCCGCATGTTCGCCTTCGCCGGGCCAGCCTACCTGGTCAGCGTGGGCTACATGGACCCGGGCAATT
>CAZARO010000161.1:614-8356 GCA_964487165.1 uncultured Solibacteraceae bacterium
GGAAGGCGGCGCGCGCTTCGGCTACCGCCTCCTTTGGGTCCTGGTCATGTCCAACGGCATGGCCATCCTGTTGCAAACCCTCGCCGCCCGCCTCGGAATCGTCTCCGGCCGCGACCTGGCACAAGCCTGCCGCGAAACTTACCCCCGCCCGGTCACCCTCGCCATGTGGGGACTATGCGAGGTCGCCATCGCCGCCTGTGACCTGGCCGAAGTCCTGGGCGCGGCCATCGCGCTCAAAATGTTGTTCGGCATTCCGCTCCTCTGGGGGGTAGTGCTCACCGGCGCCGACACGCTGCTGCTGCTGGCATTTCAGAGCTTCGGAATCCGCACCATCGAAGCCTTCATTCTGGCGCTCATCACCGTAATCGCCGCCTGTTTCTGCGTCGAAGTCTTCTGGGCGAAGCCCGTCTGGACCGACGTTTTCGTCGGCCTCGCGCCGCGCCTCAACAGCAACACTCTTTACCTGGCCATCGGCATCCTCGGCGCCACGGTGATGCCGCACAATCTCTACCTTCATTCCGCCCTGGTGCAGACGCGAACCATCGGGCACGACGAGAAGTCCAAGCGCGCCGCCTGCCGCTTCAACCTTATCGATTCGGTGGTAGCGCTCAACGGCGCCATGTTCGTCAATTGCGCCATCCTGGTGTTGGCCGCGGCGGTATTCTTCAAGCACGGCATCGTCGTCACGGAGATTCAGCAGGCCCAGCAGCTCCTGGTGCCGCTGCTTTCCACTACCTTCGCGGGATTCATTTTCGCCGTCGCGCTGCTCTGTTCCGGACAGTCGTCCACGCTCACCGGAACCCTTGCAGGTCAGATCACTATGGAGGGTTTCCTCAACCTTCGCATGAGGCCGTGGATGCGCCGCCTCATCACCCGTTCCCTGGCCATTATTCCGGCGGCCCTGACTATCAAATTCATGGGCGACAGTTCCACCCTCGACCTTCTTCTGTTGAGCCAGGTGATCATAAGCATGCAGCTGCCCTTCGCCGTAATCCCGCTCATCCACTTCACTAATGACCGGCGGCGAATGGGCTCCTTCGTCAACCGCGGATGGGTGAAATTGCTGGCCTGGAGCTGCGCCGCCGTCATCCTCGGGCTGAATTTCTGGCTGGCTGGACAGGCGATTCTCGACTGGATGGGGAACGCCGGCCCGTGGCGCACGGCCATCCGGCTGGTGACCATTCCCACCGCCGCGGCCGTCACGCTGCTGCTGTTGTGGATTCTCATGGAGCCGCTGATCAGCCGCTGGAGTAAGTACGGGCGCGCACCGGTGATACTGCCGGAAGCCGCCGCCGAAGCCGCGCCGCTGATCTACCGCCGCATCCTGGTCACCATCGATCACACCGCGCTGGACCGCCTGGCGGTCAGCCATGCCGCGGCCATGGGCCGTCTCCATGCGGCCAAGATCTACCTGCTGCACGTGGAAGAGGGGGTCACCAGCCAGGTGTACGGGCAGGCCGCTTCTACGGCGGAGACCGAAGCGGGCGCGGTATACCTGGAGCGGATTGCACAACTCCTGCGCGCACAAGGTCTTACGGTAGAGACATCGATCACGCATTCGTCCCAGCCGGACAAGGAAATCGTGCGCTATGCCCGCGAAGTGGATGCCGACCTGGTGATCATGGGCGCCCACGGGCACGGCGGCATCAAAGACCTTATTTTCGGCAATACCATCAACCCCGTACGCCACCATCTCACTGTGCCGATGTTGATTGTGCGGCCAGGTAAAACATAAAATAGAGATTGTGTTTCTGGGACAGCCTGTCCCAACGCCGTGTCGCAGATACACAGGCGGCAGTTTTCACCCGCTCGTAACATGAGTTGAATGAGCCAAGATGGTTGGAATGTTAAATGCATTTGCCACGTCCGTGAAGCCTCTCCTCCTCTCTACGCTGATCCTGGCTTACTGCGCGGTAGCGCTCCCGGCGGCGACCCTGGAGCGGCTGAGTCTGGACGACCTGATCACCAAGTCCACGGCCATCGTGCGCGGTAAAGTCCTGAATTCTTACACTTCAACCAATGGACCGGTAATCTACACCCACTACCGCGTCCAGGCCAGCGAGACCCTCAAAGGGACGGCTAACGGGGTGGTGGAATTCCAGTTGCCCGGCGGCGTGTCGAACAATATGCGTCAAAGCTTTGCCGGCGTGCCCCGGTTCAAAGCCGGCGACGAATTCGTTTTCTTCCTATGGACCGGTAAAACCGGTGCCACGCAGGTCCTCGGCCTGACCCAGGGGCTCTTTTCGGTGGCCTCCGGTTCCGCGGCTGACCCCGTGACCACGCGCAGTGCCAGCCATGAAGTAATACTCGAGCGCGGCAGCGGCAAACAGGTGAAAGACCAGACGTTAACCATGCATCTGAGCCAGCTGCGTGCGCGCATCGCTTCCACCCTGGCCGGAACCCAGGGGACGGCCAGATAAATGCGACGCCTGGCGCATTTTCTGGCGGCCGCGGCAGCCGTCCTGCTGCTGACTTTGCCGTCCAACGCTTATTACCACTACATACACTACCTCACCGGTAGCGCGCCCTTCATCCCCGTACCGGAAGCCTTCGATTTGACCGCTTTGCCGGACAAGACGGTAACCTTTTTTGTGAGCGACGCCGGCCTGAATTCCTACGGTCCTAATGACAGCTTCGGCTCGGTATTGAGCCAGGTGAAGAGCGCTGCCGCGGTTTGGAATTCGGTGGCCAGTTCGGATCTGCGGGTGGCATTCGGAGGACTGGAGACGTATAATGCCAACCAGGTTTCCGCTACCCCGGGCGGTGACGTAGTATTTGAGGATTTGGCCCCCGGCATTCTGGGTTTCGGTGCGCCGACGGTGGTGTCATCGACCGTGCAGACCGGGCAGAACGGCCAGTTCTTCCCGATTTCCCGCGGCCTGGTGATCCTCACCAATAACACCTCTGCGAACGCGGGCTACGGTCCTGGACCGAGTTACCTGGAGGAATTTTACACCACCGCAGTCCACGAGTTCGGCCATGCCCTCGGTCTGCAGCATACCTGGACAGCCTCAGCCATGTCGCAGGACGTGATCCGGAATACTTCGCGCTCACGGCCCATCGATGCCGACGACATCGCGGCTATCTCGGAGCTTTACGGGAGCGTCGGGTGGGCGGCCAACACCGGTTCGATTTCGGGATACGTCTACACCTCTAATGGCCAGCCTTGGAATATGGCCTCGGTGGTGGCGATTCCGCCGCAAGGGCCGGCAGTGAGTGCGCTGACCAATCCCGACGGCAGCTACACCATCAACGGCCTGGCGCCGGGCCAGTACCTGCTGTACACCCATCCGCTGCCACAAGACGCCGTTAAGCAGGCGGGATATGACGGCCTGGCGCTCCCGATGGGCGCCACCGGACTGCCATACGTGCCGACGACGGGATATTTTCAGACCGTCTTTTATCCCGGCACCACCGACGTGACGCAGGCCGCAACATTCAACGTGGTGGCGGGTCAGGCGCTGAGCGGCAAGAATTTCGCCGTGCTGCCGCGCTCGTCCCCTCCAATCTATGACGTGCTGACCTATGCGTGGCTCGATCCCGGCACTCGAACCTATACCTATGTCCAAAACCACTCGATTTGGACCACGCCGGCGTACGCCAGCACCGATCAATCGTACTTCGGGTTTGCGATCATCCCCGCTTCCTCGAACACCACCCCGCAACCGGCCACCGTTACGCTTCTGGGAATCGGCGCCGGGGTTGCCAGCCCGTATTGCTCGACGACCAGCCCGTCTTGCGCGACGGGCGACCTCTACATGGAGTTGTATTTCCAGAATCCGGGCGGCGTGACACCCGGACCGAGGCACCTGGTAATGACGTTCTCGACCAGCCAGGGCCCCGATATGTTCGTGGTGCCGGATGCTGTCAACATCGTGAGCACGGGGCCGCCATCCATCAACTCGCTGGTGCCAAACGGGGATGGTAGCGTGACCGTCGCCGCTGCGGGTTTGACCCCCGATAGCCGCGTGTTCTTCGACGGACTGCAGGCCGCGGTCACCGTGCCATTTCAGGCGACCGACGCCAACGACGGCGCGATCACCGTCGTGCCGCCGCAGGGGGCCAGCGGTCAGAACGCCGCCGTTACTGTCTATACCGCCCAAAATCAGAACTCCATGATGCTGCAATCGGCCAACCCGGTGACGTATCCCTACCCCGTTGCCAACGCACCGCAGATCGATACTATTGCCCCGCAAGCCTTGCCCGCCGGTTTCAATGCGGACGGCACTTCCGCGATGGTGGATATCACCGCGTCAAACTCCAATTTCGTTAAGGGACAGGTGACGGTGGGATTTGGCACCAGCGATATCGCGGTAAGGCGTGTCTGGGTCCTGAGCCCCACGCACCTGGTGGCCGACGTTGTGGTGACGAATAACGCCGCCATCGGCGCAAACCCGGTGAACGTGATTTCCGGATTCCAGGTGGCGGAACAGCCGGCGGCCTTCCAGATTCAGCCGCCGAACACCAATCTGCCGACGCCCGCCCTGCCGGTATTTAACGCCGTCAGCTACGCTACCGTGCTGCATGACGCCGACTACGCCTCTATATTCGGCTCCAACCTTTCGATCCCGCCGGCGGGCGCGCAGGTGCTGCTGAACGGTCAACCGGCGCCGGTGCTGTACGCATCGCCCACGCAGATCAACTTCCAGATACCGTCCGGTTTTCCCGTAGGTCCGGCCACTTTGCAGGTGAGTAACGGGTCGGCCAACGCCTATCCTCTCTATCTGCAAATCGACAGTTCCCCGGCGGTGATCAGCGTTGCGCCTCCGGCTTCCGGCGTATCCGCCAATGGATCGAACGCGGCGGTCGAAACGGTCAGTCCCGGCCAGTCGGTGAGTGTGCAAGTGACCAATGTCGACCCGGGAATCGTGAATGCGCCGAATCGTGTGTCGGTGACTCTTTCCGGCGTGCCGATGGCGGTGGAGAGCGTCACGGCGGCGGGCGGCGGCGTCTTTCAGATTCAATTCGCGGTCACGCAATCGTTCGCCGGCTGGCAGGTGCCCCTGGTAGTGAGCGTGGATGGTTCGCCAAGCCTGGCGATCCAGGTCATCGCGCAATAGGGCCAGCGGGAGCGGACTTTATTGCGGCCCGCCGATCAGCGTTTCCCCTCGATTTTGCGAATCGCCTTGGCGAGATCGGCGGGCGTGTGGATGTTCAGGGTCTTGCCTTTCAAACGGCCGATGGCCGCGGTAATGACATCGGACTGCCCCTCCACCGTTTGCGAGACCGTCGCGGCGGTGGTGCTTCCGCGTCCGCGGTTGCCCGTGCTGAGATTATCCGCGGGCGGTGGCCGCGGAACCGGGCTGGGCGCCGTCGGGGTTATTCCAGGGGGTAGCGTAGGTGCATAGACACCGTTCAAGGCAGGGTCCGCTCCGCTAGCCGGCGGAGCCGACGCCTGCACTGGAGCCGGAGCCGAAACGCCGCGGCGCGGACTCTCATACCGCAGATAAAAGAAGCGCGGGTTTTTCTCGCCCGGCGCGGGCAACGCACCTTCGGGTATCTTGTCTCCGTAACGCGACGTCGGACCCAGAAACACTATGGTGTCGGGGGGATCAGGCGCATCGCGTTCGCGGGCGATGAGGCCAGCCAGAAAGTCCACATAGCCAAGCGGCTTTTCGAGCACGTGGACGTCGACCGTAGCCTGCTCGAACGAGCGGATAGCACCCGCTACCTTACCGATATCGGGATGGGAGAAATTTTCAGCGCGGTAGACTTCCTTCTGTTGCTCCAGGCTGAACACCACCAGGCGCACCGACGCGGCCGGCAGATGCTCCAGCAGCGCGGTGAGGGCGCCGAGCAGCACGGAGCGATCGAAAGATCGTATGACGGTACGGAACGGGGACAATGCCGCGGCATTCAGCAGCACGCTGAGGCGCATGGGCGGGGCGCTGTCCGGGTGTTGGGTGTCGGGCGATATGACGGGCGAGAATTGCCGCACCGCGCCGGGGGGCAGCGCCGCTGGGACGGCGCGGGCCGGTTCAACCGAGATCTGCCACTCCTTGCGGCACACGCGATTGCGGTCGTCGCGGAGAATAGACTCCACGGAGTAATGGCCCGCACCGAGAAAGTAGAGGCCGCGGACATCGAAATTCAGCCCGGTTCGGGACGCGTCCGCAAGGCGGGTGCGGGCCAGCAGGTAAGTGGCCTCGCCGCCATCGGGTGTGATAGCCGTCAGCGCGGCCCATCCGCTGGTAGAGCCGGGATATTGCGTCTGCGGAACGTGAAAGGTATAGCCGGCCTGAACACGGAACGAAAAATTGAGCGCCGGCAGCACCGGGGTGACTTCACAGCGCAGCGGCTCATCGCCGGGGTGAGATTCCATTTCCCGCCGAGCCACACTCAATTCGCTGGAAGGCACGAGGAACTGCGCACACGCCGGAGTTAACAAAAGCAACGCAATGGCGGCAGGGCGCATGGAGTCTATTATGACTCGATCAGGCGTGGCTCCTTACGGAATGCAGGGATTCGGCCTTGCTGAAGCGCGGCCAGGTGAAGCCGTAGAAGGCCACGAAAGCGAAGCAGAACGTGGGGACGATGAAGCCGCGCGACATATCGTACCGGTCGGCCACGGCGCCCATCAGTTTCGGTAAAATGGCGCCGCCCATGATAGCCATGACGATAAATGCGGAAGCTTTCTTGGCGCGCGCGCCCAGGCCGAAGATTCCCAGCGCGAAGATGGTGGGGAACATGATCGACATGAAGAAGTAAGTCAGGAATACGCAAATTACCGAGATCCAGCCCAACTTACTAAATATCAGGATGGTGGTAATTACATTCATCAAAGCGTAGAAGCCGACCATCTTATGGGCGGAGAAGCGCTTCAGGAGAAAGGCGCCCGACGCGCGGCCCAGAAGGAAGCACAAAGAACCCACCGAAGCCAGGTTGGAGGCGCCTTTGTTACTCAAGGACAGAATGCCGCCGGGGTGGGTGTCGAACCAGCCTTGCAGCCAGCCCTGCAGGGGTCCGGAATGGGCCGCGAGACCGGCCATGCCGGCGCCCCAGGAGAGCGGCATGGCAGGCGGTTCGGCAGTCATGTAATTGATGAAGAAACTGAAGATACCGGCTTGCGCGGCCACATACATAAACTGCGCCGCCACGGCCAGAACGAAATGCGGGTGCGACCAGATGGAATGGGAGGCGCCAGGGGTGGAATCGTCGATGTGATAATCGTCGGGAGCTTTGATGTCGGGGACGGGCGCGAAGTAGAAGACCGCGGCGAGGACCACCACCACCGCGCCGATAGCGGCATAGGGAATATAGAGCGTCTGGCTGCCGGTGCTGCGGCCAAGTGCGTCCTTGGAATAAAAGAAGACGCTGCCGATCATAGGTCCGAGGATCCAGCCGACGCCGTTGCAGGATTGCGCCAGATTGATGCGCGTGGCGGCGTATCGCGGGTCGCCCAGGACGGTGGTGTAGGGGTTGGCGATGGTCTCGAGGAAGGTGAGGCCGGTGGCGATGACACAGACGCCGGCGAGGAATCCCACGAAGGCCATGGTGGGCGACACCGCGCCCTCATGAACGAGGGAGTTGATGTGGGTAGCGGGGATGAACCAGAATCCGCCCAGTGCCACCAGCAGGAGTCCGGCGATGATGCCGCCTTTGTAGCCCAGCTTGACGGCGAGCCAACCGGCCGGCATGGACATGAGGAAGTAGCCGAGATAGTGCGCGAACTGCACCCAGGCGGATTGCGCCTTGTTGAGGTTGAGCTCTTCCTGAAAATGCTTGTCCATCACGTCGATCAT
>CAZARO010000162.1:0-8343 GCA_964487165.1 uncultured Solibacteraceae bacterium
GTCCCAGCACAATGCGCCGGGCCGACGGCGGTTGCTCCCGGCAAAGGCACTCAGGCTACATCGAAAAAAGTGATTACGGCCAAAGAAAGACTGAGAAAATGTTAGCCCATATCGACGAACCAGATTGTCCGATTTCGACGGCCTACTTCCATGCCCGCGGCTGGATCGCGTCGGAATCCCAGCTTGGCCTGATCGAAATCGACGTAAACGGCAAACGCTACCCAGTTGCCCGGTATCCCCGACCGGACGTCGAGACCGCTTTTCCCGGTCATCAATCTATAGGATTCTCCGCCTTCCCGCGCCTATGGGATTTTGATTGGAGTAATGGCATTCGGCTTCGGGTCGTCCACGGAAATGAGGTATTGGTAGAACGCGCTGTTACCGTCGCACCCGACGCTGTTATCAACTCAATTGAACAGGGCGCAGCCAGACTCGCTAAGAGAGATTGGCTTCGCGGAAAGGTGAATTGCCCTGAGTGTCATCGCGCGCTGGACGCAACCTTTTCCTGCCGTTCCTGCCGCCAATCTTACCTCACCCCATCGGACACGCTTTCGCTGATGCCATCGCGCCATTCCAACCCATCTGAGTTTCAATTCCAGGGTGCCGTCTGCCATCATGATTATGACAATGACGTGAGTGCGATCATAAGTGACGCGGAATCGCGTGGCGGTTATGTGCTCGATTGCGGCGCCGGCCTCCGGCCCAACGTCCACCCTCACGTCGTTACGCTTGAGATAACGGACTACCCGACTACGGATGTGCTCGGCATGAACCAAGACTTGCCGTTTTCCGACGGGATATTCGACGCTGTGCTCTCCTTGCATGTTCTCGAGCACGTTTCCGACCCTTTTCGGTGTGCAAGTGAACTTATCCGCGTTCTGAAACCTGGCGGGAAACTGTTCGCGGTGACTCCGATGATCGTGCCCGAGCACGGTTATCCGCACCATTACTATAATCCAACCCGCGAGGGATTAGCCCATCTCTTTCGCAGCATTCGCACGGAGCGAGTGTTTATACCGCATTTGGGCCATCCGATCAATGGCGTAAGGGCCATCCTCGAGACTTATGCAGGATATCTGCCAGCCGATCGGCGCGAAAGCTTTCTGAAGATGTCAGTTTCCGATCTCTTAGGCGGTAGCCTTCTCGACGCAATTAATCAGGACCATTGCGCTTCGTTAGCTGAAGAAGGTAGATGGCGACTCGCCGCAAACTACTGCATCGTGGCTAGCAAGCCGGTCTGACTAGCTTCAATCGTTGGCGAAAATATTAGTCACCGAGCCGAAGCTGATACTGCTCGCCGCGACGGGTCAAATTCGGGCTGTAGTAAGGGTCATCCAGTATATAGCCCTTCCATTTACGCTTCATGAAATGGTCCTCGACTGGGTTTGGGCGTACCTCCGCCTTCGTAGCCGACTCGTAATGATAGAGGATTGCGTAAGGTGTATAGATATTGCGATACCCGTGCTCCACAAGCTTCAAGCAAAGGTCGACATCCTGAAAAGCTACCGCCAAATCCTTTTCGTTAAAGCCGTTGACGTTCCAAAACGCACTCTGCGAGATCAGCAGGCACGCTGCAGTTACGGCTATGCAATTCCTGGTCATCCAAGGAAAGTCAAAGTAAGCGCTTCGCCCGGGCGGCGCGACGGGCACGTGTCTGAAGGCATGCGCCGTGTTATCGAAAATTCCCATCACCACGCCGGCATGCTGAATAGTGTCGTGGGGATACCACAACTGAGCACCGACCGCTCCGACATGAGGGCGTTGCGCGTGCTCCAACATGGCGGAAAGCCACTCCTCCGTCACGATCGACATGTCGTCATTCAGAAACAGGACGTACGGGGCCGTGGACCGCCGCACGGCTTCATTATTCATGAGTGAAAAGTTGAAACGCTTATTTCGCCAGTCGATATATCGTACCGGGGCGCCGTTGGAGTCCAAAGTCGTGAAATACTGCTTCACGTTATCCTTTGTAGAGTTGTCAACCAGGACGATCTCGAAATTCTTGTAAGTCGTCCTGTCGATTACGTCCTCCACCGCCCGCCGGAGAAGATCCATTTTGCCCCCCGTCGGCATAATGATGTCGACCCGGGGCGAACCTTCGATGGGATAGTGCACGCGGTAGTGGCAGGGAAAGACTTCTTCGACCGTGGCGCCGGGTTGGTTGCGCGACAGATAATCCGACAAGGCTAGCTGGCCATCGAGACCCGCCGCTGGCTTCTCCTGCGACGCCTTGGCGGTCGATCCCCGGAGGGCCCGCCAGTGATACAGAATTTTCGGAATCCGCTTGATGCGAGAGGTGCACTCAATGGCGCGGAGGAGGAAGTCGTAGTCCTGGGAACCGCCTTTATACTTTTCGTTCAAGCCCCCAACCCGGTCGATGACCCAGCGGCGGACGACGATAAAGTGGCAGAGATAATTGCAGGAGAGAAAGAGTTCCGGCGACCATTCGGGCTTGAAAAACCAATCGTAGCGGCGTCCGCTTTCGTCGATCTTGTCTTCGTCGGAATAAAACAAGTCCGTTTGCGGAACGTCATTGATCGCTTTTACCATTTCCCACAAGGCAAAGTCAGCTAATTCATCGTCGTGGTCCAAAAAGCCGATGTAGTCCCCGGTGGATAACCCTAATGCAGCATTGGTCGCGCCCGGGATGCCGAGATTCTGCGCCAAGGTGGTCATGCGAATCCGGCGATCTCGCTCGCAGTATTGCTCCAGAAGGCCTGTAAGTTCAGCATCGTTCGACCCGTCATCTGCCAGACAGAGTTCCCAGTCGGGATAAATTTGCGCCAGTACCGAATCGATGCAGCTCGCCAAGACCTTGCGGGGTGTCTTGTAAACCGGAACGACGATGCTAATCCTGGGACGGCGCTCAAACGAAGCAATCTCTTTCGCCATCTCCTTTTTCCGTTCTGGAGTAGGTTCGTTCATGACGATCCAGCGACTGTATTCCGGGTCGCAACCATGGTCAACTACCAGGGCTGTGGTGACCGTAGAAGTGGAGCCACTCAACGAGGTGGCGGTGATGCGAACGTCGTAGCGAACCTCCGGCAGACCGGTCGTATCCCAAAAGAGGCGCCATCCGGAGCGGTTGGCACTTGGAAAGTCCGGAAGGGCCTCGGCTACATCGGGACGGGGGATCCCGAAAGACGCCATAAGCGGAGCCCTATCCCCAATTTGAATTGTTACCTGTTGGATCCCCGACCAAGCCGCGGCCCACCCGCGAAATTCCACCACGTCGCGCACCGATTGGCAGGCATTGGTCACCGGATAGTCGCAGCACAATCGGACATCGTCCTCCATGTGCCGCACGAAGAAAACCTGCTTTAGGACGGCCGAATCGCCGCCGCGAGTCTTAGCTACTATAGTGATCTGATGGACGCCAGGAAGCAGGCTGGGGGTCTCCCCTTGGAAGCCACACTTTACGAGGCATTCCGGATGGTGTTCATGCACGTCCGGACGAGGCCAGCCGTAGGACAATTCTCGCGTTGGCCCATCGTCAATGTTGAATTCTATCTGGCGAACTGGCGATTTGCCGGCGTACCAGCCGCGAATCCGCATGGATGCATTCGAGGTCCCGTCAACAGTTCCGCGGGGATCGTCGCAAAATATTTGGAAGTCCGATAAGTTGGCGAGTACAATCTGCCTCCTGATCTGGGAACGCGCGCCGTCACAGGTTCGCGTCCGGATGAGGATCTCGTGCTGTCCCGCCCGGTACCCTCGGGTGTCCCATTCGAATAGGAATCCTGAGCTTTCGGCGGAAGGTATGGCGGGAAACGCGTCCCGCACATCGGGCCGATTCAAGTCGTGCGGTACAGCAATGGGGGGGTGATCGTCAATCTGAATTTCGACGAGGGAGATTCCGGCTTGTCCTACCGCCCATCCTTTTATGGATACTATCTCGCCGAGACGTACATGTAAGCCGTGGGCCGGTTCGTCGCAGTACAATTTTACCGGCCTCCGCAATCTCGCCCAGTAATCGCGCACGGCATTCCAATATCCGGCCCTGTGTCTCCCATTGGGAACGGCTGCCAATTCGTGCTGCAAATCCGCCAATTCGGCCTGAATCGACGCAACGCGCTCCAGCAGGCGTCCGGCTTCGGAGCCCGAAACTCTTTTTCTCTTATCTTCCACAATTCTCACCCGCTCTAGCTTGCCGTATTCACTGTGGCCCACAGCGTCATAATCTGAATTTGATTACACAGTTTAGCGCACGGTAGCAAACCCGCAAAAGGCCGTGCGCCAAACCAAGAACGCTGGGCGAAAAGGATCACCACTCCGGACGCTCAACAGAGGCGTCCTCTTACCCGATGCACCACGTTGCCCAGGTTATGATGAACATCCCGATAGGCGCGAGTAAACCCAAATTCCCACAACTCGCGGCTAAGAACCGGGGGCCGGCGCATTCGGAAATGGCTTAGACGAGAAGGTGAATATCCTTCTGACGGGGCCGAAGGCGGCTTGACCCAGCACTATAGAAGCGATCTCCAAAGAAGACAGGCCACATACCCTGAAAATGTCTCGTAATTCCTGCGCGGAATATGTTCGGACGAAGGCATGTCCATCGTCCTCAAAGTTCTGCGACTGATGGCTCATATCAGGATCGGCCTGGATGAAGTCAATCGCGAGCCGGCCTCCATCCTTAAGGTTGTATTCGGAGAGGTTCTTGAGTGCCGACGAACAGTCGGGAAACAAGTGCTCGAATGTGGAAGAGGAGAAGACCAGATCGCATGGCGAAGACAGCCTTACGACAGCAGCATCCGCTTGCACAAACTCGACACGGTCTGAGCCAAACCCGGCGGTCAGCTTGCGGACGCGTTCGGCCGACAACTCAACTCCCGTGTACGTCCTGAAAGGCAAACTCCTCTCCAGGATTGTCTTCAACAAGCGCCCGTATCCCGGACCGATTTCGCAGATATCATGGTCCGGGCTGAATTGGTGGTGCTTCTGCAAAGCGTCGACGAAGGAGTCTCCGGTGAAGATCTGTCCCCAGGTAAGTCCAACATCGGCCTCGTCTCCCTTCCAACGTTCCTGTGATATCGCCAGCAGTCGCTGTAGCTGAGGCTGCTCCAGGGTACAGGCAACGCCTTGGCTAAAGCCGGCCAACTCCCCATGTCCATGAGGAAGAACGTCGCCGGACCCCGCATATCGAACTTCAACCATGTTCTTGCCGGGAGCCAGGTACGGCCTGGGATCGAAACGGAAAGCTTTCCGGCCGTCCCCAATTCCGGCGGCAAAAAGATCCTGACGGAATAGGCAACCCCGTACCGACGCGACAGGTGTAGAATTGACTAAGATCTCAACGAAAACCTGTCGTGAGTCGCTCTCGGGATTGGCTGCCCATCCGGAGATTTCCGTTTCCTTCAAAACATCCACACTTCCACGCAGGTTTGTGCTGGACATTTGAGTCATTTTAGCACGCGACTGTCGTCGATAAACGCGTTGTACCCGTGCGCCACATGCCGGCGCCCTACAACCTCCCGGCCGCGGCCCGTCCGCTCACATAGCGCTCCAGCGCTGCCTCCCAGCCCGCCATCTCCGGAAACCCCGCCGCCCGTAACCGCGCATTATCGAGCACCGAATAGTTCGGCCGTTTGGCCTTAGTCGGGAATGCGTCCGAAGTCACCGGCGTCAAGTCCGCCGACAAGCCCGCGGCCCGGAAAATGGCCTTCGTAAATTCGTACCAGCTGCATTGGCCGGCATTCGTCAGGTGATAGAGCCCGTAGTAGTCTGTTTGCGTCACCCGGTGAACCGCCGCGGCTACATCCATGGTGCAAGTCGGAGTCAGTACCTGATCGTCCACCACGCGCACCACCTTTCCTTCCAGAGCCCGGGCGATCATGCTCTCGACGAAATTAGTGCCCTTTTCCCGGCTGCCGGCATACCCGTACAAGCCGCTCACCCGAAACACGAAGTGCTTGGTCAAAATGGACTGCAGCATGACTTCGCCCGCCGCTTTCGAGACGCCGTAAATGCACTTCGGACAAGCCGGATCGGTCTCGACGTATGGCGTCCGCCCCGGACCGTCGTAAACATAGTCGGTGCTGAAGTAGACTACGGCGGCGCCGATCTTCCGCGCCGCCAATGCCAGATTGCGCACCCCGAAAACGTTGACGCCGAACGTAGTCTCCACCTGCTCTTCACAATCGTCGACGCGATGAAAGGCCGAGCAGTTCAGGATCAGTTGCGGGCGTTTGGCCGCGATAAAATCCTCCACAGCCAACGGGTCCTCCACCGGCAGTTCCGCGCGGCCGGCCAGAATCAACTCTTCGGACGCAAATTCCTTCTGTAAATCGCAGCCAAGCTGGCCCCGGTGGCCGACGATCAGGACCCTCAAGCGGATACCTTCTGAACCGCGCGCCCGGGAGTCACCTCAAGGACCGGCCTTCCGGCGGGCATATCGAAGATGGTTCCGGTGATGTCGATCGTCTGCTTCACCTGCTCGAGTAGTTTCATCCACCGGATATTGTAGTAGCGGTCGTTATCGAAGTCCGTGTAGCCGTATTCCCGAACCCTGTCGACGATATTCGCCACGGACTCCTCCACCGAGATCACCGGCTTGTAGTTCAAAGCCTGGAAGATCTTCTTGCCGGAAACGCGATAATTGCGAATACCGGAGTACTGGAACTGAGATTCGATCTCGGTATTCATACCCTTCTGCCGCAACCCCTCGCGAACGCGGAGCGCCAGTTCGGAAATGCGATAGTTTTCGGCGACGATATTGAAAACCTGCCCCGAGACAGCGGCATCGGATGCTTCCAATGCGATCACGTAAGCTCGCGCGGCATCGCGAACGTCTACCAGCGGGCGCCACATTTGGCCGCCGTAGTGCAACGTGATCGCACCTTTAAGAAAAGCGTCTTTCACAAACGTATTGACCACTAGGTCGTAGCGCATGCGCGGAGAAAACCCAAACAGCGTGCCCATGCGCAGGATTACGGGCGAAAAATCGGCGTCGTGCAGGGCCAGTAATTCGCGCTCTCCGGCCAGCTTGGAAACGGCGTAAGCGGCGCGCGGGCGCACGGCGGATTCCTCGTTCAGCAGAACGTCCCGCTCCTCGTCCACAATGCCCACATCGTAGATGGAGCAAGACGAGGCGAAGATGTATCGCTTTACGCCGGCCTTCTTGGCCATCTCGGCCAGGGTCCGGGTAGCCACCGTGTTCATCTGGTGGTTGGCTTCCGGATTGTATTCCGCCGTGGGATCGTTGGACAACCCGCCCAGGTTCACCACCGCGCTGACATTGTCGAGAATCGTGGGAGAGGCGGCGCGAATATCGCCCGTCAGAAGCCGGATGCGATCGCGGAATTTGCGCATTCCAAAATCGCCGAAGAACAATCGGTCGAAAACCGTCACCGCATACCCGCGGTTCAGGAGTTCCTCGATCAGGACGCAGCCCAGGTAGCCCGCTCCGCCCACTACAAGCACTGAATTCGTTTCGCTCATCAATTCCTCCAACGCCAATTTCTCGACTCGATAATCCAGTCGGATTGCCCCCAGACCGGAGGGTCCAGGCACTGGGACTCCGTTCACTTAGATTAACTCAAAACCGGCCAATTTCCAGGCGGACTGCCATCCGGCGCGAACCTGCACCGCGGCAATCAGTCTTCGCTAGAAACGGAAATTGTCCGATGCCGGTGAATCCAGCCACTGAGCGAGAGTTTGGGCGTTCTTATCTTTTTCGGAAAGCACCAATTTTGCAACGTCGTCGACCGGCCACTCGATTCCCACGCTCGGATCGTTCCAGAGAATGCCCGATTCGGCCCGGTTGCTGTAAATGCCCGTGCACTTGTACTGAATCTCTGCGTAATCGGATAGCACGCAAAATCCGCGGGCAAATCCCGCCGGCGCCCAAATCTGTTTCTTGTTCTGGGCGGAGACTTCCATGCCAAACCACTGTCCCAGAGACGGCGAGCCTTTGCGAATGTCGACCGCAGCCAGGAATGCGTTTCCCACCGTGACGCGCATCAGCTTACCCATGGGAGGATCCCATTGGAAATGCAGTCCGCGCAGCACTCCCCTGCGCGATCGCGAATGATTGTCCTGCACGAAGGCGGTGGGAAGGCCGAGTTCGGCAAACTGGTCCGCGCGGAAAACTTCCACAAAGAACCCGCGTTCGTCTTCGAATACATCCGGATGGGTGAGCACAACAAGACCGTTGAGATGTTGCGATTCGATTTGGATCCGCATGAGAAACACACACTATAGCATCAAGAAGCTACTGCTCAAACAAGCTTAGGTGGTCTCGCTGTAGCACTGGAGTCCGGTCAATCACCACTCCTGGATCGGGATAACCGCAGATCGTCCGCCGGCGATCGATATGCTTCAGGTCTCTCATGCCGGCCGCGC
>CAZARO010000163.1:0-8338 GCA_964487165.1 uncultured Solibacteraceae bacterium
CGAGTGGCGCGCCAGTTGGCTGGTGGCTTCGATACCGTTCATCCCGGGCAGGCCGATGTCCATCAGCACGAGGTCGGGATCCTTTTGGCGGCAAACATCCACCGCCGCTGGGCCATCGCCGGCTTCCCCAACCACGTCGAACTCCGGGTGGCGCAGGAGGATCTCCTTGATCGCGTCACGAATCACCTGGTGGTCGTCAACCAGAACGATGCTGAATGACATGCAGTTACCCTATCGTGCCGTTGTGAATATGGGGAGGAGCATGTGGTGGCGCTTCACCCGGTTCGTACCGCGGCGCCGTTTCCAGCAGCATCCGCACGCGCTCCAACAGTACTTCGGCGGAGAACGGTTTCATCAATACGCGGTCTGGAGTACGGCGGGAGAGCGCCTCGGCGGCGAGGCTGCCGATGTACCCGGATATGTAGAGGATCTTAAGGTCGGGGTACTCGCGGCCGAGATCGGTAGCCAGGTCGAGCCCGCTCATTCCCGGCATCATCATGTCGATGACGGCGAGATCGAAGGCGCCGCGGCGCTGCCGGACGAGGGAAAGACCGTCTGCCGCTTTTCCGGCGGCGACCGTGTCGAACCCGCCGCTCGCCAGCATGCGTACCACCAACTGGAGAAGACTGGAATCGTCTTCCACCACCAGAACGGCCGGCTTGTTCTCGCGGTAACTCACTGCTCACCGTATCCGAATAAGAAATTCGGCTTGTTAATAAGAATTAGAAAAAGAAATCCGCTGCAAATCAGTCTATACCAATTCGGCTACGAAGGCGAGAATATTTTCTCGCGGCTAAGCTCGGCCCACGGAGGCGGCCTCCGGTTTCGCCGCCTTGGCGGCTGGGGCAGGAGGCTGCTTCTGCGCCTCCATAGCGCGCCCGATAACGAATTTTACGTACAGAGCGAAGACCGCCGCTCCGAGCAACGCGGTCAAAAACAAGAAAAGGCCGTCTACCGTGCCGGCCTGGCCGGTCACCAGGAGCCATACCGCGGCCCCCAGTGAAATCACAATCATGAGAAGACTGAAAAGGAATAACGCTCCGCGATCTGACATTGTCCAGTGTTTCCCGCTCCCTCCGGGGGACAGACATCCGCCCGCCAGCTATTGTATAGCAAAAGGGAGGCGGTTCGGGCGAGGGGCTGTCAGCGGCGAAGGGAACTGCCAGCGGCGAAGGGAACTGAAGGATGAGGAAAGATAGAGAAGGCCGCGGCGGGCGCTCCCCTTACGCCTTCATTATACTTCGTTATCCTTCATCACCCTTCCGCCTTATTCATTCTGCTCGCAACGCATCCCCGATCCGCTCGGTCAGCAGATCGGCGAAGTGGCTCTTGTCGAGAAATCCGTTCAGATGCGTGAAAAGCTGCCCCCTGCGGTCGAGCAGGATGGTGGCGGGCAGGCCATCTACGGCGAACAGGCGCGCCAGGCCGTCTTCGAAGTAAACCGGACCCTGCCACTTCATACCATCGACGAACGCCTTTACGGGCGCACGGTCGGCATCGGCATCGACGGATAGAAACACCACCGCGGGATTGTCGCGGAAACGCTCCTTCACCTGCTCGTAGAGCGGATGCTGTTCGCGGCAGGGGATGCACCATGTGGCCCACAAATCCATCACCACTACCTTACCTTTGAGCGTGGCCATCGCGAGGCTCTTGCCGTCCAGGCCGGAAAGCGTGAACTCCAGGGCATTAGTCCGCCCGGCGTTGGGCTCGCCCTGGTGCATGCCTTGCTCGCGGACCCGGAGCAGCGCCGCGGTGCGATCGTAAGCCTCCAGGCACAGAGCCCCCAGGCCATCTTCCGAGCCTTTGCTTTTGCGATAGAGTTCGCCCAGCCGTGTACGGTCGGCCGCGCGTTCGGCATCGCTCGCCTGCGCATCGGGAATAGTAAAAGCGTCGGCCAGCGCGCGGATCGCCTCCATGCGCCCGCCGAGCCGGTCGAACCAAAAGGCCATCTCGCGCGCCGAGGCGGCATCGGGATAGATCGCGAACGCGCGCTGCGCGGTTTCCAGCGCCACGTCGGGATGGCCCAGGATGCCGTTGGCGCGCGCGTCATCAAT
Organism: uncultured Solibacteraceae bacterium; assembly: GCA_964487165.1. GTDB lineage: Bacteria > Acidobacteriota > Terriglobia > Bryobacterales > Bryobacteraceae > PALSA-129. The sequence continues at coordinate 2,058 of CAZARO010000163.1, forward strand.
CAACGCACGGTTCAGCAGGCGATCCGTCTGGTTGCGCCACTCCGTGGGGCTGACGTTGCCGGGATTGCCGTCCTTCTGCATTTTCCGCACCAGCTCCTCCGTGCGGCGCGCCAGTTGGAGCGCGTGCTCGGCGGCTTCGCTAGTATTCCGCGCCAGCAGAGACCGAGTCACGGCCGGCAGCAGCTGGGTATCGTCCGGCACGCGCGCCAGCGATGCCTCGCCATAGCGAATCACCAGCCTATCGTCATGGATGGCGATGGCGGCCTCGGCGGCGCGGTGCTCCAGCTCTGGACGGAACGATGTATCGGGGTGAAGCGCCAGGTACTTTTCGACGACCCGCAGGACCTCGATCTGGCTCGAGTTGGCTTCCGCCAGCGCGCGCCCTAACTCCTCGCGCTCATTGCCCGGCGGTGGCGGCTGCTGGCCGAAGGCGCACGCGAAGATCGCGCCCAGCAGCGGGAGCCACTTCACGGTTGCCCTTTTCGTATCGACTCGGCCACCTCGGCGGCCAATGCCCGCGCACTGTGCATGTACGTCTCATTCTTCGCCACCCGGTCCAGGATCGGCAGGAACTGATCCACCGCTACCAGCCGGTGGCGCATATACGCCGAAGCCAGCAGATTCACGGCCTGCAACAGCCCGAGGTGGTCGTACTTGGCGGCCCGTTCCACATTATCGCGGTGCTCGGCCGATTCGGCCATGCGTTCGAACCAATCCTGCAGCGCCTGGGCATTTGCATCTTCCGTGTAATTGAACTTGACTTCGTTCTTTTCAGCGCCCTCTTCGAAGCGGAAGGTCTTGGTGCCCATGAATGCCACCTTCACGGGCGCTTCGAGCGGGTGCTTGAAATGGTCCAGCTTTTCGGCCAGTGCGAAGACCTCTTTCGCTTCGGCCTCGGAGAGGTGGAATTTGGAGGGCAAATCGTCGTCCACCGCCTCGCGGTAGGCAGAGTCGCCATTGCTCTCCACGGTGAGGTCGAAGTACGCCGGCGTGCTCCCCGGGAAGGCCCTGGAATAGAAGAGCCGCGGACCGTCAGCGGCGACAACCACGCTCGCGAACAATAGAAGCAGCGACCATCTCATGGCATCCTCGGGCTTAAGCCAGCTTGCGGCTGGTGGATTCGTGGGTGGCATGGCAGATGGCCACGGCTAGCGCGTCGGCGGCGTCTTCCGAAGCGATGGCGCCGGGCAGGCGCAGCAGCGATTGCACCATCAACTGCACCTGGCATTTTTCGGCCCGTCCATAACCCACCACGTTGACTTTGACCTCCAGCGGAGAGTACTCCGCCAGTTGCACGCCGGACTCCGCAATTGTCAGCAGCACCACTCCCCTCACGTGCGCCAGCTTGAGCGCCGTCTTCGTGTTCACCGCATGAAACACTTCTTCCACGGCGGCGAATTCCGGGTGGTGTTCCCGCATGAGCCGCCGCAGTTCCCCGGCGATCTCCAGCAGCCGCTTCTCGAACGGCCACTTGGTGTTGGTACAAATCACCCCCGACACCAGCATGCGATGATCCCGGCCATCGCTCTCGATCACGCCGTAACCGGTGCGCGCCGAGCCGCAATCGATGCCCAGTATGCGCATCTAGCTTGGGCTCCGCATCTCAAGCGGAGAGCGACTCCAGCTCCTTTTCGTCGATATCGAAGTTGGAGTACACATTCTGCACATCGTCGTGGTCTTCCAGGGCCTCATTCAAGCGCAGCATGGCGGCGGCGTGCTTGCCTTCCAGCTTGATGAGGTTCTTGGGGACCATGGCGATGCTGGCGTCCTCGGTGGGAATGTGGGCCGCCTCCAGGGCTTTGAGGATGGCCTCGTGCGCTTCCGGCGCGGAGAGCACTTCCCACTGGTCGCCCTGGTTGCGGATGTCGTCGCCGCCGGCATCGAGCACTACGTCCATGAGCTGATCTTCGGTGGCCTTATCGATAGGGACGAAGACCTGGCTCTTGCGCTCGAACATCCAGGCGACGCTGCCCTGTTCGCCCATGTTTCCGCCGTTCTTGGAGAAAGCGTGGCGGATATCGGCGACGGTGCGGTTGCGGTTGTCAGTGGCGACATTGACCAGGACGGCGGCGCCGCCCGGCCCGTAGCCTTCGAACATGACCTCTTCGATCTGACCGCCTTCGAGTTCGCCGGTACCGCGCATGACGGCCTTCTTGATATTGTCGGAAGGCATGCTGACCGCTTTGGCGGCCAGGATGGCGGTGCGCAGGCGCGGATTCCCGTCGGGGTCTCCGCCGCTGCGCGCGGCGATCATAATTTCCTTGATGATGCGCGTGAACGATTTTCCACGCTTGGCGTCAAGTGCCGCCTTTTTGTGTTTAATGGTGGCCCATTTGGAGTGGCCCGACATGATGAACCTCGCGAGGGACCCGGCCACATCGGCCGGGAGTTGTAAATGTTATGAATTCAACGTATTGAGGATAGCAGAATCGGGAAATGGGGTAAAGCGCAAGAAGTGGCGCGCCTGGGGGATCAGACTCCGGCATCGGCCGAGCCGTGTTGGTCCGGACGGTTCACGCGGATCAGCACGCCTGCGAGATCCGCGTGCAACGAAACCGCCTTATGGATCCGCGTTGCCTGCGAACCGAAGTCCGCATCGAGGGAGCAGACACACGATTCCGCAGTGAGCCGGCATTCGTTTGTGCAGGCCTATGAAGTGCTTTCGGTTAATTGTCAGAACCGCGCGATTCCCGGATATGGCATAGGCCAGAACGGCCTCATCCGGAATCCGCCGGTTGGCGTTGCCGGCCTCGAGAGCGGTTATCACATCGTGCCCGAGTTCCCGCAGTCTCACCACCGCCAGCAGCGGGAAATTCTCGTTCGCATAGAAGCGGGCCATCGGTTCAGGCGTTCTCGTTTTCGCGAATGTCGGTTTCGATTTCGGCGCGGTGCGAACGCACCTAGGCCCAGGCGTTGACCAAGTCTTCGGCACGCAGCGACGGATAGGAGCGCAGAAGCTCATCCTCACTCATACCCAAACGGCGCGACTGTTCGAGAGCCCACACTGGAACGCGGGTCCGCACGATACATGCCTCGCCGCCGCAAACTCCGGGTGTCGAATCGATACCCGGAAACGCATCGTCCAACTCTTGCACCACGAGCCTCAACAACTGCGCCTTCTCGGCCCGGCTTAGGGATGGAAGCAGCTCTTCGACCTGGCGTAGCGCGTTCATGGCTGATTTCAGTTTACGCGATTGCGGACTGTCGCAATTCGGTCCCTGTTATCCAACGTCATCAGATAAGTATTCCGAAGGCGGGTAGTGGATGCCCAAAGTGGAGGTATTTCCTGCATTTCCCCCCACAAGAAGTCGGCAATACCCTCATTAATGCAGTGATAATTTAGGAGATTAAGTACTTAAAATAACGATATGGGCGATTTGGCGCTAGATCAAGCTGACCGCAACTTGCGGGACGCGGAGCAAAAACTCCGGTCCGCAATCTCTGAAGGGGAGCGGCACGGCTCCGTCCCGGCAAGTGCCCAGCGTTATCGCGAAGCGATTGCCCACTATCGCGCCGCCATTCGGGTTTCCTCCGGTGTCGCCAAAGCGCTGGAGCGCACGCTGGACCGATGCCCCACCTGTGAGCGCCGGTGCCCCGGGCTCCCCAAGTGCCAGGAAGGGCTCAAAGGCTAGGCTAGCCGTGGGCTAGTTTAGGCCGTCGCGGACTGCTGCGCCGGCTCCGCTTTGCCGGCCCCGTCTCTCCTGGCGCACCAATATCGTTTCATGCGCTCGGACACCGCCGCCCGCTCCTCGGGTCCCATCGATTTCCTGCCGCGCTTGCCTTTCGGTCTCGACGCTTCAAATTCCTGTACTTTCTGGAGCGCAAGGATGGCAGCCTCGACGCGTGCCAGTTCCTGGCGCAATTCGGCAAGGACCTCGTTGGTGTCCATCTTGAGAATTCCATCACATTTCTATCGAGATTTCAAATTGACGGTCAACGTACGAATTCCGTGGCCGCGCCACGGGTCAGCTTGCGGACTGTTTTCCAGGCGCTTCCGCGAACATTCTGGAGCCCGCCGAGCACGCCTTGCATGGCGCTCAGGAAATACTCCAGGTCCTCCTCCACAATGTTGAGGGGAGGCAGAAACTTGATCAACTCGGTGTGATAGCCGGCCACTTGCGCCAGGATGCCGTGCTCGTGCATCAGGGGCATGATCACGGTCTGGCTAAATAATCCCTCGTTGAGCAGATGGAGCGCGTCCCAGGCGGCCTTCAGTCTCACCGGGCCATCCGGCCGGCGGAAGTCGACCCCGAACATCAGCCCCTTGCCGCGCACCTCCCAGAAAAACGGGCAGTTCTTCCCCATCGCGCCCAGCCGTTCGATTGCCATGGCTCCCAGCCGCGCGGCGTTGCCGGCCACATCCTCCTCTTCCATCGCCAGCAAAGTGGCCAGCGCCGCCGCCATGGCCAGATCGTTCTGGCCGAAGGTATTCGAATGGATGACGCAGTGTTCCATACTGTCGAACACGGCGTCCATGATGCGCGGCGACGCGATCACCGCGCCCACCGGCACGTAGCCGCCGGAGAGCGCCTTGGAGACGCAGACAATGTCCGGCTCCATTTCCGGCCAGTGCTGGTACGCGAACCATTTGCCGGTGCGTCCCAAGCCACACTGCACCTCATCGGCCACCAGCAAAGCGCCGGCCTTACGGCAAAGGCGCGAGGCTTCGGCGAGATATCCCTCGGCCACTACGGCGCACGTCTTCCCTTGCACCGGCTCTACCACGAAAGCCGCTACGTCGTTTCCGTGCAGCGCCTGTTCCAGCGCGGAGAGGTCGTTGAACGGAATCTTGCCGGTGCCGGGCATGAGGTCGCCGAACCTTTCGCGGAAGAATTCCGAGCCGTTGAGTGAGAGCGAACCCGTCGTCAACCCGTGAAACGCGTGGTCGCAGAAGAGAATCCGCGGCTTGCGCGTGAAGCAGCGCGCGAACTTGATGGCGCCCTCCACGCTCTCCGTCCCGGAGTTGCAGAAAAAGACGCGCGTCAGGTTCCCGCCGGAATAAGTGCAGGCCAGGCGCGTCAACCGCTCCGCCACCAGACCGGCGAGCAGGGAGCAATCCATGCGCACCAGATTCGGCAGGTCGCGGGACAGCACCTGTTGGAGAATCGACCGCACGCGCGGATGATTTCGCCCCAGGGCGAACACTCCCCATCCAGTTAATAAGTCCAGATAGCGGCGCCCATCGGCGTCGAAGAGCCACGAGCCCTGTCCGCGCACGTAGTTCTTGTCGAAGCCGATGGTGCGGATCATTTTCACGAACGCCGGGTTGAGATAGCGTTCGTGTAAGTCATATTGCCGGCCCTGTTGGGCGTCAAGCCACGTGAGGAAACCCTGGTCCATAGCGAGTCGAAGCAATCCAAGCCAATAAGAGTTAGATACTTGTTACCATGCTCGGGTTACGGCCCGCGCCGCGTCGAATTGGATGTTGCCGCACAATTCCGGGCTACGTTCCAGTACTGCCGGATCGATCCGCGGAAATGAACTCGCCCTGATATACTACCGATGAACGAATAGCGCCTCTGCTGAGGAGAAACCCATGTTCACCGCTACCGCCGACCTGATTCTTCCCAGCACCACCACTGGATCGTTCCCACGTCCGCGCTGGTTCGACGTGAGTATGTGGGGCCGGCCGTTCGACACCTGCATGCTCGACGTGCGCTTCCGCGAGAAATTCCAGGACGCCATGACCGTGACCATCGCCGACCAGGAGCGCGCCGGCCTCGACGTGCTCACGCATGGCGACCTGCACGTCGACGAGGATCTCGCGGGCCGCGCCTGGCATCATTATCCCTTGCAGCGTTGGGCCGGCTTTGAAGGCGACTATCTCCAGCCCGAAGAGACCACGGCGCCCTGGCTCCACTATCCGCCCGGCACGCTCCTCAACGAGATCTACACCGGGTGGCGCTGGCCCCAGGTGGTCGGAAAGATCGAACACCGCCCGCTCGACTATGCCAAGATCTGGCGAATCGCGCAGGCAAGAACGCGCAAGCCGGTCAAGTTCGGCACCTGCTGCTCGCAGGTGATGGCCCTCTTCCTCGATATCCACACTCCCCACTACCAGGACAAGCGGCAGGTCATCTGGGACATGGCGGAGGCGATGAATAAAGAGCTGCTGGCGCTGCGCGCGGCCGGTTGCCGATGCATCCAGATTGAGGAGCCGACCTTCCATTTCATGGCCAACACCTACGGCAAGGACCACGCTGAGGTGAAGTTCATGATCGATGCGTTCAACCGCGAGGTGCAGGGCCTTGACGATGTGGAGTTGTGGATTCACACCTGCT
>CAZARO010000164.1:0-8338 GCA_964487165.1 uncultured Solibacteraceae bacterium
CGAGGCCCAGAAAGGTGGCGTATTGGCGGACGAAACTCTTGGTAAAAACTCCGCCCGGCAGCTTGCCGAAATCGTCGTGTTCCATCGCCTCCAGGAATCGCGTGGAGATTTTCAGCTCGCCGGCGATCATCGGCAAATCGAGTTTACGCTTCTGGCGTTCGCGGCGGAGTGTGTCGCCGATGGAGGTCATGGCAGACGTGAGCCCTTAACTTCATCATACTACGCGGGGTGGGACGCCGAATCCGGCAAGCGCTCCAGGGCGGCCAGCAGGCGGCGTGCTTTAGTCGCTGGCCAATTGCTCACTCAGCACCTGAAACGAGACATTGAGGGCGGATGGCTGCAGTTCGTTGTGTTTGATGCGGTCGGCGATTACTTCGATGGCAAGCTTTTCGGCGTTGCCGATAGCTTCTTCGCGCGTCTGCCCGCAGGTGATTACGCCCGGCAGTTCCAGCGCCTCCGCTATCCAGCGGCCATCATCTTCCCTGTCGATCTCAATGGAGATGTGCACCCCTTCATGGTACGCCGCGTATCTCCGCTCCCTGGGTGGAGAACATAGAAGTAGGAACGATCGTCGTAAGAGGACGTGCGCGACTACAGCTCTCAATCTCGGCATGGTCCTTTCGAAGTTCTGAATCCGTGTGAATCCGTGTCCATCCGTGGCCTATGGACTGCCCCTATTGCCTTATATTCGCCAAGAAGAATGGGCCACGGATGGATACGAATTCACACGGATAAATATCCCGCAGTATCCACATTTGCTTAGGTTCGCGCCAAGGGAAGCCTCGTGGCCCTTGGAGATGGGTTGCCCGCGGCGGTATGGCGCCTGGCGTATTGGGTACGCTCGGATTTTTGCTGTTTCCGTTGGACATTCGGCCTTGCCTACACTTTCGTGTCGCGCTCGACTTCCGCTCCCCCCCGGCCCTCGCTCGCCAAAGCGCCAGTGCTAGCATATTCGATTGATCTCCGTGGTGATCGTCACTTGGAACCGCCGAAATTTCCTGCACGCCTGCCTCACCTCTCTGGCGCGGCAGACGGGGGCGGAGTTCGAGACCATCGTGGTGGATAACGGCTCGCGGGACGGGTCGCCCGAAATGGCGGAGGCGGAATTCGGTGCGCGGGTGATTCGCAACCCCGACAATCGCGGATTCTGCGCCGCCAATAATCAGGGGATCGCCGCCGCGCGCGGCGAATTCGTGGCCCTGCTCAATAATGACGCCGAAGCGGAACCGGGATGGCTCGCTGCCCTGCACCGCGCCTGCACGCGCTCGCCGGAAGTGGGCATGGCGGCCAGCAAAGTGCTGGTGTGGGAAGATCCCAGTCGCATCGACAAGGTGGGGCACCTGATGTACCCCGATGTCCAGAATAAAGGGCGCGGCAGCGGCGCCACAGACACCGGGCAGTTCGACCGCGAAGAGGAGGTGCTCTGGCCGGATGGCTGCGCGGCCATGTATCGCAAGGAAATGCTCGACCGCATCGGCGGCTTCGACGAAGACTTTTTCGCCTACGGGGACGATGCCGAATTGGGACTGCGGGCGCGCATCGCCGGCTGGAAATGTATCTACACGCCGGAAGCGGTGGTGCGGCACCATCGCGGGTCCACGCTGGGGAAAGACTCGGCGTGGCGGCTGGAATTGATCGAGCGCAACCGCCTGCTGCTGGCCGTCAAGCTGTTTCCCTGGAGCCTGCTGCTTCTGAATCCCTTTTATTTCGCCGCGCGGGTGGCGGCCGGAGTGATGGCCGCCCGGCACGGCGCTGGCGACACGGCCCATTTTCCCGGCCTGCGCGGAAAATGGCAAATGGCCAAGGCGCTGGCGAAGGGCGATTGGGGGGCGCTCAAGCTCCTGCCGCGCATGTTGCGCAAGCGGACGGCGATTCGCCGCTTGCGCCGCCTCTCGCCGGGCGACGTGCGGCGGCTGATTCTCACCCATCGGCTGCGGCTCGGGGAAACAACATGAGTCAGTGCCCCATGTGCGGCAGCGCGCGGACCTCTCTGCTGTTCCGGCAGACCGACCGGCTCTACCGCACCACCGAAAAGCAATTCCGCGTGGTACGGTGCGGTCAATGCGGTTTGGTACGGCTAGATCCGCAGCCCTCGCCCAGCGAACTGAGCGGCTACTATCCGGCCAACTACTGGTTCGCACCCGACCGGAGCCTGGTGGCGCGCCTGGAGGAGTTGTATCGCAGAGTGGTATTGAGTGGGCATGTCGGTTTCGTGGCGCGGGCGCTGCGCTCCTCGCCCGCACGCGGGCCGCTGCTCGACGTCGGCTGCGGAGGCGGACTCTTTCTGGGGATGATGCGCCGGCGCGGCTTCCGCGTGGTGGGCCTGGACAACTCGCGCGAAGCGGCCGGCCTGGCGTGGCGCCATCATAATGTGCCCGCGGTGGTGGCGGACCTGGAGCATGCGCCGTTCCCGCGGGCGAGTTTCGCGGGCATCACCATGTCGCACGTGCTGGAGCATCTGCCCGACCCGTGTGTCTATCTCGCCGCGGCGCACCGGCTGCTGGCGCCCGAAGGCCGCCTGATAATCTTCGTCCCCAATGCCAATTCGCTGCAATTCCACTTTCTGGGCCGCAGATGGAACGGGCTCGACGTGCCGCGCCATCTGTTCGACTATCGCGACCGCGACCTGGAGCGGGTGCTCGACACGATGGGCTTCGACATCGTGCGGAGGAAACACTTTTCGCTGCGCGACAATCCCGCCGGACTGGCGACCAGCCTCGCGCCGGGGCTCGACCCCATGGCGCGGCGTGTACGCAAGGTGCGCGAGAGCGCGCTGTCGAGGCTGGCCAAAGATCTGGCGCACTTCGCGCTGGTGGCGGGGGCGCTGCCGTTCACGCTGGCGGAAGCGGCGCTGGGCGCGGGCAGCACGGTGATCATGGAGGCGCGGCCGCGGTGAGCTATACCGCGCTGGCGTATCGCCTGCCCAAGCTGCTGCGGAGGCACATTCTGCACTTCGAGGTGGAGATCGCCGATGCCGTGGCCGCCCTGGCCGGGGCGTTGCCCGCGGGAGTCAGGATTCTCGATGCCGGCGCCGGAGAAGGACAATACGCGCACTATTTCGCCCGCCAGCGGTATTGCGGCGTGGACCTGGCGGTGGGCGACGCCGCCTGGGACTACAGCCGCCTGAACGTGCTGGCCGATCTGACGGCGCTGCCTTTTCGCGCCGGCGCCTTCCACACCGCCATCAATGTGGTGACCCTCGAACACCTGCCGGAGCCGGGGCGCGCGCTCGCGGAAATCGCGCGCACACTGGAGCCCGGAGGCCGGCTGCTGCTGGCCGCGCCGCACGAATGGGAGGTCCACCAGGCCCCGCACGACTATTTCCGCTATACGCGCTACGGGCTGTGGTATCTGCTCGAACAGGCCGGCTTCGAGCCGGTCGAGATCCGCGCGGTGGGCGGTTATTTCCGGCTGGTCGCGCGGCGGCTGCTCAACGGGCTACAATTCTTCACAGGGGGAGTGCGTTGGCTGGGATTCGTTCCCGCCGCGATTTTGCTGGTTCCCCCGGCGCTGATCCTGCCGTTTCTGGACGCGCTCGACCGCGAGCGCAACTTCACAGCCGGATACATCTGCACGGCCCGCAAACGGCCATAGTCCGCGCATCGGAAAAGGTGACATTTTGGACGGAGTGATCGTAGTCGACAAACCGGAGGGCTGGACTTCGCACGATGTGGTGGCCAAGGTGCGCGGCATCGCGCGCACCCGGCGGATCGGCCATCTGGGCACGCTCGACCCCATCGCGACGGGGGTGCTGCCGCTGGTGCTCGAAAAGGCCACGCGGCTGGCACAATTCTACACGCGCAGCGACAAGATTTATGAGGGCGCGGTGCGCTTCGGCTGGGCCACCGATACCTACGATCGCGCCGGCGCGCAGGTGGGCGAGAAGCGCGACGTGCAAGTGGACGCCGCGGAACTGGCGGCGCTGCTGGAGCGATTTCGGGGCGAGATCTGGCAGACGCCGCCGCCGGTCTCGGCGAAGAAGATCGGCGGCAAGCGCGCGTACGACCTCGCTCGCCAGGCACTGGCGGTGGAGCTGGAGCCGGTCAAGGTATCGATATATGAGCTGGTGCTGCTGAGCGTGGAGGGCGCGGTGGTGCGCTTGCGGGCGCACTGCTCGGGCGGCACGTACATGCGCTCCCTGGCGCACGATTTGGGACAGCTGGTGGGATACGGCGCGCACCTGGAGGAGCTCCGCCGCGCGGCCAGCGCGGAATTCGAAATCGCCGAGGCGCGCACGCTGGAGCAACTGCAATCGCTGGCCGCGGAAGACCGGCTGGTGGATGCCATCGTGCCGGCGTCGAAAATGCTGCCGGGGATGCCGGCTGTGTATGTGGACGACGTGACGCTGGCGCACATTCGCCACGGACAGAACTTCCCGGCGTCGCCATTCCGGTCGGAAGCAGCCTCGAAATACGTGAAGGCACTGTCGCGGCAGGGCGACTTAGTGGCGATCGGGGAAGCAGTGCTGCCGAATTTGTATCATCCCGTGGTGGTGCTGTAAGTCAGCGGCGGTCGGCGGCGAAGAGGGCGAGCAGAAGGTCTTGGGCTTCTGCGTGAGTCTTCACGCGGTCCCACATCGCGAAAGCTGTCGCAGACTTGTCGATCTGGAACAGCGTCTCCGACCTCGTCCAAGCGGTGGAATTGTCGTAGTCTGCGACATGGCGGGCGCTTTGCAGGTCGACGAACGCCTCTGCGACGCCTTTGAGGTCGGCGTTTTGCGAGCGGCAATTGCTGCAGACGCCCTTCATCTTCCTATGTTCGAAGGATCGCGCCAGCAAAGTGCGCTGGCGTTTCAACCGCCAATAGCTCACCGATTCAGAAATCAAGAGGTGAAACAAGGCATAATACGCAGTTGAAACGGCTCGTCTGAGATTTGCCTGTTTCGGACGAGTAGGGTCACGATGGGCCAAGTGAAGAGCTTGACCCAGCAAATCGTCGTGGTAAGCCATTTACTTCCAGGCTTTTTTCCCCAACTCGATTTGCTCAGCCTCGCTTCTGAATCTGAAATATGCGATTAGGCCGAGGTTGTCCGGCTGCAGCTTTTCGCGCAAATGCCTTTCCACGTTCTTGCCATTCTTAAACAAGTTCTTGCCGCGGGCGGCGTTATTGGAGAGCACCACTCGCAGAGTAATCGCCCAATCCCCGCTCCAGTCCGGCTCGATATCCCAAAAAATTCGCTTCACGATAGGACGCAGTTCTGCCTCCGCATCAGCGATAATCTGAGCGATTTCGTTCTGCCGGGAGAGCGCCGGAGGGAGCGTCGTCATTCCATTTTGAGGATACCATCGGCGTAGGCGCTGGCGGCCGACGCTATTTGCGCTGGGTCAGGCTGAAACGATTGCCGGACGGGTCCTCAAATACCGCCTCTATGCCGTAGAACTTATCTTCCGGCGGCGACGGGAACTTCACTCCGCGCGCGGAAAGTTCCTCATAGGTTTGCTTGCAGTCGGCCGTTTCGAAGACGCCCGCGGCGATCAGCCCGCTCTTAATGAGACCCTTCAAGGTCTCGGCATTTTCGGCCGTCATGCGTCCGTAGGGCGACAGCTTCATGAGTATGATCTCGAAATCGGGTTGGCCTTTGGGCCCCACGGTCAACCAGCGGAAGTTGCCCATGGAGTTGTCCGTGCGGACGTCAAGGCCGAGCTTATTCACATAGAAATCCTTAGCTTCATCCTGATCGGCGACGAACAGGGTGGCATGCGTAAAACGTTGAATCATGCAATTTCCTCCTCCGAACGACTATAGAGCGCGCCGCCCCGGGCCGCTTCTCCAATCTTGCGATTCGCGCGTCATGGCGCGGCCAGCCAGAAGTTGACGAAGCAGGCGGGGATGTAGAGCACGTGCCATCCGTGGACGGGCGCGATCCAGCGGCGCGCCTCGCGGCGGAAGGCCGAGGGCGATTGGCCGGTGAGCGCGGCGAAACGGGAGCTGAACGTGCCCAGGCTGGTATACCCGACCTCCAGGCAGATCTCGGTAACGGGCAAGTCGCCGGCGGCCAGCAGTTGCCGGGCCCGGTCCATACGCAGCCGCGTGAGGAAATCGTGCGGCGTCTCGCCGAAAGTGCGCGCGAAGAGACGCTGAAAGTGGAACGGCGAAAGGCAGGCCTCGCTGGCCGCCCGATCGAGCCGGATGGGCGCGTGGTACCCGGCGGCAAGCAGGTCGCGCGCGCGGCAGAGGCGCCGGAAAGTAGCTTCGTCCACCAGCATCCGTTCAAGGTACAACAGCGGGCTGGGCGCAGGCAAGCCACGACAGTTCTATACACCCCAGAGATCGTCGTCCGAAACGGGCGGCGGCTCGTGGCGCAGTTCGTCCTGCCCTAACTCGAGCGCCAGCAGATCGAGATCCAGGTACTTTTTGTTCTTTACCAGAGCCCGTAAGGCGTTGACGATCTGTTCCGGATCCAATACGCCGGTAGCTTCCAGAAGGGCTCCCAGCATGACTACGTTGCCGACTTTGGCGTCACCCAGCTTGTCGGCCAGGCTGGAGAAGGGTTTGGCGATGATGCGGAGATCCGGGCGGACGCAGTCCTCCGGCAAGGCGTCGCTGTTGTAGAGCACGATTCCGCCGGGCTCGACGTCGGGCAGGAATTTGCGCAGGGACGGCTCATTGAGCGCCAGCAGGACGTTCGGCCGCGACACCAGCGGCGACGAAATGGGTTCGTTCGACAGGCGCACATGGCAGTTGGACGTGCCGGAGCGCATCTCCGGGCCGTAGGAGGGCAGCCAGGAAACCTCGTAGCCGGCCTCCATTCCCGCCTCGGCCAGCACATATCCGAGAGTGAGAACTCCTTGGCCGCCGAAGCCGGCGACGCGCATGCGGAGATCGAGCGGCCGCTCAGGACGGGGACGCGCCGCACCGTCGTCCGCCGACAAATCCAGAAGCGCGGGGATCTCGGCGAGGGATGGTGGAGCAGGCGGGGTGGGACGCGCCGCGGCCTCGCGCGTGCGGTCGCGGAAGTTGGCCACGGGGAAAACTTTGGCCATTTCCTCACGCACGAAGCGCTGGGCGTCCACGGGCTCGAATTTCCAGATGGTGGGACAGGGCGAGAGCACTTCGACGAAGGAGAATCCCAGGCCTTTGACCTGATTTTCCACGGCGTGGCGGATCACCTTGGCGGCGGCCATGATGTGCTTGGTGGAACCGAGCGACACGCGCTCGATGAAGACCGGCGCGTCGAGGGTATTCAGCATCTCGCAGACGTGCAGCGGGTAGCCTTCGGTGAGCGCGTTCCGGCCCAGGGGAGAGGTGGTGCTCCTCTTGCCGAGCGGCGTGGTGGGGGCCATCTGGCCACCGGTCATGCCGTAGATACCGTTGTTGACGAAGATGATGGTGATGGGCTCGCCGCGGTTGGCGGCATGGATGATTTCGGCGGTCCCTATGGCGGCCAGGTCGCCATCGCCCTGATAGCCGATGACGATGCTCTCCGGGCGGCTGCGTTTGACGGCCGTGGCTACGGCGGGGGCGCGGCCGTGAGCCGACTGGATATTGCCAACGTCGAAATAATAATAGGCGAACACCGAGCAGCCCACCGGGCTGACCAGCACGGTGCGGTCCTGCAGCCCTAAGTCTTCAAGCGCCTGGGCGAGCAGCTTGTGAATGATGCCGTGGCCGCATCCGGGACAGTAGTGCGTCTGGTGCTGCAATTCGCCCTTGCGGGCGAAGCGGTCATAAAAGACCGAGGCCTTTTCGTGCGTGACCGTAAGGCTGGGTAAGACATCCAGGCTAGCCATTGACCAGTACCTCCTCGAGCGCGAATTTGTGCTCCACCGCCTGCAGGACTTCCTCGGCGGTGGGGACTACGCCGCCCACGCGGCTGAAGAATTCCACCGGCCGGCGGCCATCGAGCGCCAGGCGGACATCGTCGATCAACTGGCCGACGCTTAGTTCGGCCACCAGGTACCCTTTGACCTGCGCGGCCAGTTGCCGGATTCGATCGGCGGGGAAGGGATACAGCGTGAGCGGACGGAGCAGGCCGAGTTTGTGCCCGCGCTGACGGCCCTGGTCGACTACGGCTTTCAGTATCCGGCCCATAATGCCGTACCCTATCAGGACGATTTCGGCATCCTCCGTGCGATAGCTTTCCGAGCGTACCGCTTCGCGCTCCGCCAGGCGATACTTGGCTTCCAACTTGCGCACGTGGCGCTCCATCTTTTCGGGCTCGAGGAAGATGGATGAGATCAGGTTAGAGCGCGTAGCGGCGGTGCCGAGAACGGCCCACGCGGGCGGCGCGGGAACCTCAATGGGGTCGGCGAAGCGGACCGGCTCCATCATTTGTCCGATGTTGCCGTCGGTGAGGACCACCACGGGGTTGCGATACCGGTCGGCAAGGTCGAAGGCC
>CAZARO010000165.1:0-8323 GCA_964487165.1 uncultured Solibacteraceae bacterium
AACGAGACGGACTTTCTGGCGTACCGGAAATTCTCCGCGGACGCCACGATTACCTACGATGGGACGGTGAAGAAGTAGCGCTCAGCTATGCGGAAGCCAAGTGGGGCAGGTTGGCAACCTGCGGGACCCAGAGGGTACCCCTGGTAACCCGCTCCGGAAGGCCGATTACCAATGGGCCGCAGGATGCCAACCTGCCCCACTTGGCTTCTCGAAGTCTTCAGACTCGATGGATAGCGCCGCCGGCGCGTCAGAAGCTCCCTGACGAAATCGTGACACTTCCCGTACGGAATCCGGGGCCGCGGCGTGTACAATCGGGGTAGAATGCTGCCACCTTCGGAGTGGCTGAAACCGCCGCGTAGTCTGCTGCTGATTCTCTTCCTGGTGACCCTTGTCTCGGTGTCGGCGCTGGCCTGGTTCGGCTGGAAGGTGCTGTACCAGGAACAGGTGGTGGAAACGCAGCGCGGGCAGGAGCGGCTGGAGCAGGCTGCCGACCGCATCACCGCGACTGCCCGCGGCGTGCTGGCCGAGACCGGCGAGCGGGTGGGCACGTGGCCCATTTCGCCTCCCGCCGATGGCAAGCCCGACGAAGGGTTGCTCCTCGTCCGGACCGGCAATATCGTCTCCGTGATGCCGGCCGACCGGTTGCTGTACCGCCCGTTCCCAACGTCGGCGCCCGAGGCTCCGGCAGCGGACTTTTCCGAAGGCGAGACCCTCGAATTCCAACAGAACGACGCCGCCAAAGACATCGAATGGTATCGGCGACTGGCGGAGCGCAACACGGGTGCGGATCGCGCGGGCGCGCTGCTACGGCTCGCGCGCGTGCTGCGCAAGAGCGGACACATTCCGGAGGCCCGCGAGGCGTATACCGAACTGGCGGCGATGGGCGGCTTCGCGGTGGCCGGTGCGCCAGCCGAACTGGTGGCGCGCCATGAACTGTGCGAGCTTTCCGGGCGGGCCGAGGACGCCCTTGCATTGCAAGCCGACGTGCTGCGTGGGCGGTGGCCACTGACGCGCGGGCAGTTCGCATTTTACTGGTCGGACACGGGGCGGCTCGCCGGCCGGGAGGAGGCGGCGCCTGCCGGGCTGGTGGCCTGGTCGGACGCGGTGGCGCAGGCGTGGGCCGATTGGGAGCATGAGGCGAGTCCGCGCGGCCAGAGCACTTTGTGGGTGGACGGGCGGCCGTTTTTTCTGATCTGGCGGGGCGCGGAAGGGCGGCGCGCGTTGCTGGTGACACAGCCGGAGAGCCTGCTCAAGCCGGTGCTCGCGGGCAGCGGCGTTTCGTGCGCGGCATTGGACGGGGAGGGGCGCGTGGTGGCGGGGCACAAGGGCTCGGCAGGCCACGCGGTGGTCCGCACCATCGCCGAAACGCAGCTTCCGTGGGTCCTCTATTTCACCGGCATGCAAGGCGCCACCGATGCCGGCATGGAGGCGCGGCAGCGGTTTCTGCTGCTGGTGACGGTGGTGACGGCGCTGTTTCTGATCGCCGGCGCGTATTTCATCGCGCGGGCCGTGCGGCGCGATCTGGAAGTGTCGCGCATGCAGTCCGACTTCGTAGCGGCGGTCTCGCACGAGTTCCGGTCGCCGCTCACGTCCATCCGGCAACTGTCGGAGCTGCTGGCCGAAGGCCGCATTTCGGCGCCGGAGCGGCGGCAGGTCTATTACGAGACGCTGGTGCGCGAGAGCACGCGGCTGCAACGGCTGGTGGAGGCGCTGCTGAATTTCGGCCGCATGGAAGCGGGGGTGCGCAAGTACCGCTTCGAAGAAATGGACGCCGCCGGCCTGGTGGAGCGCGTGGTGGCCGAATTCGCGCCGCAAATTGCCGCCACCGGACGGCATATCGAGCTGGAAGCGGCGCCCGGAGTCTGCCCCATCGATGCCGACCCGGAGGCCTTGTCGGTAGCGCTGCGCAACCTGGTGGACAACGCGCTCAAATACTCGCCGGGGTGCCCTACGGTATGGGTGCAATGGGGCGCGGAAAAGGAGCACGTGGCCATCCGGGTGCGCGACCGGGGGATGGGGATACCGGCGTTCGAGCGGCGCGCAATCTTCCGCAAGTTCTTCCGCGGAACGGCGGCGGCCACGGCCAATGTGAAGGGTTCCGGGGTGGGGTTGTCGATGGTGCGGCACATTGTGGCGGCGCACGGCGGAGAGATTTCGGTGGTCAGCGAGCCTGGCGAGGGAAGCACGTTCACCATTCTCCTGCCGGTGGGGGAGTCGAAATGACGCGCATTCTGGTAGTCGAGGACGAGCCGGGGATCGCACTCGGGCTGGAGGACGACCTGAAACTGGAAGGGTACGACGTGGAGGTGGTCGGAGATGGCGCGGCGGCCTCGCGACGCGCGCGGGAGGGCGGGTTCGACCTGATTTTGCTGGATGTGATGCTGCCCGGAAAAGACGGCTTCGAGATCTGCCGCGAATTGCGGCGGGCGGGGATGCGGGTGCCGATTCTCATGCTTACCGCGAAGACGCAGGAGGCCGAAAAAGTGATGGGGCTCGAGCTGGGCGCCGACGATTACGTGACCAAACCTTTCGGCACGCGGGAACTGCGGGCGCGTATCAAGGCACTGTTGCGGCGGTCCACCGCGCCGGAGGCGGAACAGGAGTGCTTTCGCTTTGGCGACGTGGAGGTGGATTTCCGCCGCGGGGAATTGCGGCGCGGCGGCGTGCCGGTGGAGCTGACGCCCATCGAATTCAAGCTGCTGACGCTGTTCGTGCGCGCGCCCGGCCGGCTGATGAGCCGCGACCGCCTGATCGAGGGCGCGTGGGGGCCGGATACGTTCGCGTCGGACCGCGTGGTGGACAACCACATCGCCAATCTGCGGAAGAAAATCGAGCCCGATCCGGCCGATCCGAGATACATACACAATGTGCGCGGCATGGGTTACCGATTCGATGGCTGAAATGTTACGCAATCCTGACACTACCGTGAAGGCATCGGGACATGGGATTCGTATCCTGGTGATGGCGATTAGTACATTCGTAATGGCGTGGAGCGCAACCCGCGAGGCCGACCTGGAAGGGCAACTGGAGGCGGCCATCCATCGCGAAGTAGTGTTGGGCGACTTAGGCGGCGCCGTGAAAGAGTACCGCAACTTACTGGCGCAGGCCAATGTGCCGCGCGCGGTAGCGGCTCGCGCCCTGCTGCAG
The DNA here is from genome assembly GCA_964487165.1 of uncultured Solibacteraceae bacterium. Taxonomy (GTDB): domain Bacteria; phylum Acidobacteriota; class Terriglobia; order Bryobacterales; family Bryobacteraceae; genus PALSA-129. Next base: position 3,148 of record CAZARO010000165.1, read on the forward strand.
ACGGGTGAGTGCATGGAGAAGTTAGGGCGCGGGACGGAGGCGTACAACAGTTATCGGCGGATCGAGAATGAGTATGGCGATCAGGCCGCGATAGTGGGTCTGGCGCGGACGCGGCTGGCGGCTTGGATAGGGCCGCGGAACCTCAGTTTTGAGGAAGGCTTGCCCGGCAGAGTACCGCCGTTTCCCTGGACCGTGCAGGCGCCTCCGCAGGGAGCCAGCTACGTGGCGGAATTGCGGCGCGACGGATGCCGCAGCCATATCGGCTGCGCGGTGGTGACGGCGCCGGTGAATGTGCCGGGGCAGAACGGCAACCTGATGCAGAGCTTCAGCGCGGCGGCGTATCGCGGAAAGATCGTACGCCTGCGCGCGTGGTTGAAGCTCGAACAGTTCTTTCAAACGGCGGCGGGTCCGCTGCGATTCCCCGACGCCGAAGATCGCGCGCAGTTGTGGCTGCGGGTGGTCCGCACCGATAACCGGCCGGGGTTTTCGGAGAGCATGGACGACCGGCCGGTCCGTTCCTCGGAATGGAGCCGGGCCGAAATTACCGCCCAGATCGATGAAGACGCGAAGGCGATTTACTTCGGAGTGATGTCGTTCGGCGGCGCACGCGCGTGGATCGACGATATTTCATTCGAGCTGATTAGTAAGTAAGTAAAAAGAATACAGAAGTCAGGAGTCAGGAGTCAGAAGGCGTGCCGTACGCGCAGGGTGGGCAACGCGTTCTGATTCCTGAGGGAGTTGCAAGAATTCGAAGAAACGCTTGCTTGCGCGCGCGGCTCGGAATGGCGCCTCTGTGCTTGCAAGAGCCTACCGAGCCGCGACCGCAAGGGAGCGGTCGATCAGCTTCAAAACAGGAGCAACCTATGATCAACGCTGGAAGTGTTTCCATATTACTCCTGGCAGCCGCGATTGCGGGCGCCCAGAGTACTCCCGAAAAGAAACTGAAACAGGGCGAATACGACCCTTACAACGAAGTAGTCAAAGATATCAATACCAATAACTTCACTAAGGCGCTCACTGACCTGGACACCTGGAGCCAGAAGTTCGCCGAGAGCGATTACCAGGACGACCGCGCGGCTTTCTACGTTCAGGCCTACACCGCGACCAATCAACCGGGCAAAGCACTGGAGACGGCGGCCGGCCTGATGGCGCGCGATCTGGGTACCGTATTTCCCGGGCCGGCGGGCCAGCCTACCATCGTGCGACTGCTTTACAACGCCGTCTGGGCCATCTCTCACGACCCCAATCCCACGCCCGGCGCCACGGCCGTGGGTGAAAAGGCCGCGCGCCAGTTGATGGCCTTCGACCAGCGCATCGCGGGCGTCTCGGAAGCCGATTGGGAGAAGGCTCGCGCCAGCATGAAGGAGCAGGCGGCCGCGGCCTTGCTGTATATCGCCATGCAGCCGGGCGTGCAGGCCATGGCGAAGCAACCGCCCGATTGCGCCGGCGCCGAGGCAGCGTACACGCGCGTGCTCAAGGAGTATCCGGACAAGACGGTGCTCTCCTATGAACTGGGGCGGGCGCTCAATTGCGAGTCGAAATCGCAGCCGGAGAAAATTTCGGCATCGATATACGAGTTCGAGCGGGCGGCGGTGGTCGACCCCACGCTGGGCGATCCCAAGAGCGACCCGCACAAGGTCGCGAACTTCGCCGACACTGCGTACGTCAGGATCCATGGCAGCAATGACGGACTGGATCGGCTCCAGCAGCAGGTGCGGCAGTCCGCGTTGCCGCCCGAAGGCTTCAAGGTCCAGACAGCCATGGAAATAGCGGAGGCAAAGCGGGAGGAATTCGAGAGGGGCAATCCGCAACTGGCATTGTGGATGAAGATTAAGGGCGCGCTATCGGACTCGAACGGCGAACAGTACTTCGCCGACCAGTTGAAGGATTCGCAAGTGCCGCAGTTGCGCGGGGTGCTGATAGAAGCGAAGCCGGCTTGCCACCCGAAGGAGTTGACCGTCGGGGTGCCGCAGCCGGATAGCCAGCAGTCTCTCCAGCCCGAGATCCGCCTGGTGCTGGATAAGCCGCTGAGCGGCCAGCCGGAGGTCAAGCAGGAGTTTCATTGGGAAGGCGTGCCCACCGCGTTCACGAAAGATCCGTTCCTGCTGACTATGGACACGGAAACGGCGAAGTTGGAAGGATTGAAAACGGCCCAGTGCGTGGTGACCAGCAGTAGGAAGAAATAGTCTGTAGGACATGCTTTAGCTTCTCCAGGCGAGCGCAGCTCGCCAGCGGAGTTTGGCCATTTGCTGCCTAACTGGCGGGCTGAAGCCCACCCCACCAGGCGGATCGACACATCTAGGTGGCGCGGGCTTCAGCCCGCGAGGGGCGAGCCAACTTATTCGGGAAAGTAGCCTTCCTTGGCGCGCACCTTACTGCCCTTTACTCCCGAGACTGCCAGTTCGATGGTCCGCCACTTTTGGTCCGTACTGGGAGGAGCCTTATAGGCCAGCAGGTAAGTGTGGCCCAGGTCTCCCGAAATGTCCTGGAAGATCTCGCTGATGTTGGACGTCTTGTGAACTTCGTGAAACTTTGCGCCGGTAGTCTCGGCGATTTCGCGGATCTCGGCCAGCAGCGGCGCGCTCTTGAGGGCATCGCCTTCGGCAATGGCGTAGACCGGTACGCCCGATTTCTTGGCGCGCTGGACCGCGGCCCGGGCGTTCAGCATACTCGCATTGTCGTCGCCATCGGTGAACACGATGATCGCCTTCTTGCCTTTGCGCGGCTCTATTTCTTTGGCCAGCTCGGAGATCGCGTCGAAGAGCGCCGTTTGCCCGGAGGCCCGGCCGCGCAGCACGGCCTGCTTGGCGGCCGCCTTATCGGAGGTGAAATCCTGAAGCCGTTTCAAGCCCACGCTGAAGGTGTAGATGGCCACCGAGTCGTCCACGGCAAGATCGTCGATCATGTGCATGACGGAAGTTTTCACCGCCGGCAAAACGCCCGCCATGCTGCCGGTGGTATCGAGCAATACGGCGCAGGATAGCGGGGTCGATTCGGATTCGAAGACCGATATGGGCTGCGGCTGGCCATTGTCCATCACCTGGAACCGGTCCTGCGGCAATCCGTCCACGTATCGGCCGCTGTGATCGCGCACCGTGACATACAATTCCACCAGGCGGGTCTCGGCTCGAAAAACCAAGTCGCCTTGCCCGAATGCGGCGCATAGCGCGATGGCTGCCACCGCGATCGTTCTCCGTTTCATCGTGCCGTCGATGCCTCCTCCCAACCTTTGCCGTCGAACCCCGAATAGCTGGCGAGCACAGAACGCCAGTCATAGAGGTCGCTCAATTGCAGCTGCTTGAGAATGGCCCGAGCCGCGTTTTCCGCCACCGGTCCCAGGGCGGACGCGGAAAGCCCCGCCGCGTCGGCGTACCGGGCCAGGTATAACTTGAATTCCGCGCTTCGTTCGGCCAGTTTGAAGGGATCTTTTTCATATTCTTCGTAGGGCATGGAGTCGCGCAAGTGAGGATGGCTGCAGCCGAAAATGGCCGTGAATTCGGCCCCCAATACGGCCAGGCGCGAACCGTCGTTGCCCTTGGTTTCCCGCCGCAGGGCTTGCGTGGCGATGGAAGTCCATGGGTCAGTGGAGTAGCGCGCCAGGTAGCGATCGGCCAGAAAATAGAGGTCGCTCAGCGTCAGCAGTTTCCACACCGAGCGCCAATTGTTGTCCGCCAGGGCGCCCATCAGTTCGGCGCGCCGCGTGAGGGAAAGCAGTCCAAAAGTGGCTTCGCCCAGGCCGGCGGCGAGCTCGGGCTGGCTGGCGGCGTGCACAATCCACTCCCGCGCCACCGTCACTTTGAGCCCGAACAGGCGCAGGTCCTGGTCGCGGAGTTGGTCCCAGTTCGTGGTTCGGATGGCGCTGATCTGCTTGCCGGCGATCAATTGCCCGTTGGCGCCGCCGAGCTTGGCGCTCATGGCCGCCGCATATCCCGCGGTGTCACCGAAATTGGCGAAGCCGCCCAGAAAATTACTGCCGGCGTTGCCGCTCGACTGATAGACTTCGGAGGGTTCGAACACGCGTCCGTTGGCCCACTCGCGGGCGAGGGTTTGAAACTGGTGCTTGCGAAGCAGCAGCGGGTCTTCGGAAACCAGCAGGTCGTCGGGGCTCAGGAAGTAGGCGTAGACAATGCCCGCCAGCGCCCAGCGAGTGGGAACATCGATGGCGTCCAGGTATTCCCTGGAAAGTTTGTCCAGGTCCTGCAGCTTGACATTTTTCTTGGCGGTCTTCTCGCGGAATTGCTTAACGATTTCCGGCAAGCGATGCGGCTGGAAGGCCTCCACCTGCTGTTTTTCCTTGCCCTGCAAGCCCAGATTTTTGGCGACGTCGACGATGAACAGCCCGGGCGCGCGCGCTTCCAGCAACTGGATTTCGGCCGCGGCGTTGCCCTTGCCGGCAGCGAGATTTCGCACCGCCTCATCCAGCGACAGAACGGTTGCCAGAGCCGGTACCTTCTGCATATCGAGGACCTGCCGAAAGCGCCCCAGGCGAGTCTGGCCGGACGGCGCCGCGTCTCCGGAAGCATTTCCTGGCCCAGCGGGACCGAGCAGCAGATTTTGCATGGCCGCATCCGGATCGCCAGCGCTCCTGGCGTGCGAGAGGATATCGCGCACCAGGTCGAGCGAAGCGGCGGTTCGCTCGCCGGGCGTGGAGACTTTCAGAAACCGATCCACCACCTTGCCGAACAGCTCCGCGCTTTGAGCTGCGTCGAGGGAGCCGGCCTGCTGCGCCAGGCAGAGGATCTCAATGAGAGATTCGATGGGCGCGAGCTGCGCGCCGCGCTCCGGCAGAGATTTGGGGCGCAGCGTTTCGGCCAGCGCAAAGAACTGCTCGAACTGTTTCTGGCCCAGTCCGGTAAGAATGGCGAAGTACGGATAGGCCGCGGCATCCAGGGCAAAATGCTGCGCCAGCAGGAGCGCTGACGTTTCGTCCAGGGGATCGCTGCGATGTTGATCGATGCGCACCACGGCCACGAAGTTATCCAGCTCGCTGTGCTGCTCAGTGGATTCCTTGTAATGCGTGCGGGCCAGCCGGAGCAGGATTTCGTCCTCCACATCGGGCGCAACCGTGCGCTTCAGCTTCTTCATCATCTTGGTGGTGCGCTCCACGGAGTGCGACTGGCCTTTGGCCACCATCCACACCTCGGGGCTGCCCGGAAAATCGACGTTGCCATCGCCG
>CAZARO010000166.1:0-8305 GCA_964487165.1 uncultured Solibacteraceae bacterium
ATAATATCAATTACTCCGTGAAACCATCTACTCAATGGCCACAGGTCTACCTCTGCGTAGGTCTGACCACCATGGCGACGCTGCTCCTGGAGCTGTCGCTGACGCGTATCTTCTCGGTGGTGTTTTATTACCACATTTCGTATCTGGCCATCTCCATCGCGCTTTTCGGCTTGGGCGCCGGGGGCGTGTTCTCCTATGTGGTGGCCGGTTGGAAGGCGCCGCTCTACACCAAGCTGGGACGCCTGAGCGCGGTCAACAGCTTCCTGGTTCTGCTGGCGCTCGCGGTCATCCTGGCGCAGGGCGACTCGCCCACTAATTGGAACCTGGCGCTCATCTATTTCACGACCGCGCTGCCGTTCTTCGCGTCCGGGACCATCGTGTCGCTGGCCGTTTCGGAGAACATGGAGCGCATCAACCGCGTCTATTTCTACGATCTGCTGGGCGCCGGCGGCGGCTGCCTGTTGCTGGTCCCGCTGCTCAATCAGTTCGGCGGACCCTGCACGGTGATCTCGGCGGCGATTTGCTTCGCTGTGGCCGCGGCCATCTGGCACAGCATCGCCGGGTCAGTGGCGGGACGCGCGGGCAGCGTGGCGCTGGCGCTGGCGCTGGTGGCCTTCCTCACTTACAACCAGAGGCATCCCATCGTCGATATCCGCTACGCCAAGGGCCACAGGCTGCAATACGAAGTGTGGTCCAAGTGGAACTCCATGTCGCGCATCGGAGTGCAGACCGGCAAGGATGGCGGCGGCATGATTTTCATCGACGCCGACGCTTCCACCGGCATCGCCAATTTCGATTTCGACCACCTCAAGCCGCAGGAGCATCACGACTTGTTGGAACGCGACGGACCGGCCCTGCCATACGTGGTGCGTCCCGGCGCTAAGACGCTGGTCATCGGACCGGGCGGCGGATGGGACGTGTCGCGCGCGCTGGCATCGGGCAGCCACGACATCACCGCGGTAGAAATCAACGACATCATCGCCACTACTGTGATGCGTGAGAAGTTTGCCTGGGCGAGTCACGGACTATACCTGCGCCCCGATGTGCACGTACACGTGGAAGACGGCCGCAGCTTCGTGCGCCGCAGCACCGATAAATACCAGGTCATCCAGGCGACGTTGGTGGACACTTGGGCGTCGACCGCCGCGGGCGCATTCGCGCTCTCCGAGAACAACCTCTACACCACCGACGCCTTCCACGACTACCTCTCGCACCTGACTGACGACGGCGTGGTCTGCTTCACCCGCTGGGGATTCGAACCGCCGCGGGAGAGCCTGCGCCTGATCTCGCTCGCCATGGCGGCCCTCAGTCAACTGGGCGAAACCCAGCCGTGGCGCCACGTGATCGTGGGACGCGGCGGGACGGTGAAAGGCTGGGGCGCGCAGGACACCGTGCTGGTGGCGCGCAAGCCTCTCGGTGACGCGGAGATCGATCGCGCCAAAGGCCTGTTCGCTTCCGCCGGCATGGAGGCAGTCTACCTGCCGGGCCTCGACGTACACAATCAGTTCCGCGATCTGCTGCTCAGTCCGAATCCCGCCGAATACCAGCGCAATTACACCTTCGATATCACCCCGGTTACCGACAACCGGCCCTTCTTCTTTTACACCGTGCAGCCGCGCGATTTGTGGACCTTCATCAAGACCGCCTCGCACGAGAGCGCCGACTACAAGGCCGTCAACGTGGCATTGCCGCTGCTGTTCGGCTTGATGGCCATCAGCGTGGTGGCCACGGCCCTGATCCTGATGCTGCCGCCGCTGCTGCTGGGCACGCGTTTGCCGCGCCATCCCGGGGTGCTCCGCTTTCTGCTCTACTTTTTGTTTATCGGCACGGGGTACATCCTCATCGAAGTGGGGCTGATTCAGAAATTCGTGCTCTTTCTGGGGCACCCCACTTACGCCCTGACGGTGGTGATTTTCTCGCTGCTGACGTCGAGCGGGCTGGGCAGCTTCGCCAGCCGGAAACTGCTGGGCGACGATGAAGGGCGCTTGATCAAAGCGCTTGGCTGCGTGGCGCTGCTGGCGGCATTGCTGGCGTTCCTGGTGTCCGGTGTGCTTTCGGCGCTGGTGTGGCTGCCATTAAGCCTGAAGATCGTCATGACGGTGGCGCTGCTCATGCCGCTGGGCTTCGTGATGGGCATGCCTTTCCCCACGGCGCTGCGGAAGTTGGAGCAGATGCACGCGCCATCGGTACGCTGGGCGTGGTCGCTCAACGCGGCGTCGAGCGTGTTGGGCTCGGTGGGCGCGCTGGTCTGCGCCATCTATCTGGGGCTGATTCAGACGCTGGTAATCGGCGGATTGTTCTACCTGGCGGCGCTGGCGGTGGCCGCGCGTTCCACCACCGCGGAGATCGCGGCGCCGGAGCCCGCGCCGGGACGCGTGGTGCTGGGGCACTGACTCGTCATCAACTTTTCATGAGTGAACCCGTATAGTAAGTAGTTCGGGAAGCGTTATGATGACTCGAAATCAATTCCTCAAGGTGGGCGGCGCGGGAGCCGCCTCTGTTCTGATTCCACCGTTTTCGTCCGCCAAGCCGGACAGCTCTAAGTTCTATTTCGCTATCATTGCGGACACGCACATCATCGATCGCTATTACAAGGGCCCGGAGAACAGTCCAGAAGATACCGAGTCGATCTTGAAGACCACGGAGCGGCTTGAGTCCGTCCGTTCGGTCATCAACTCCCTGCAGCCGCGCATGGAGAAAGTCTTTCTGGTCGGCGACTACTTTCACAACTACCCTTCCGCCGACATCGACTTTTACTTCCAGAACGAAACCCGCCTCGACAAGGCCAAAGCCCTCACGGACGCCTTCGAGATGCCCGTCCACGCGGGTTTCGGGAACCACGATTACTGGGCCGATGGCATGCCGCGCGAGACTTCGCACGAGCTCTTTCGGCGCAAATTCGGACTCAAGCCCTATTACACCGTTGAGCACCGCGGCTGGAAGTTCATTCACTTGAACAATTTTCTGGGTGACACCTGGAACAAAGGGCACGCCCAGTTCAATCCCGCGGCAGGCTCGCTGGGCGAGGAGCAACTGAACTGGTTCGAAGCGGAGCTGCAGCAGAAAAAGCCGTCGTTGGTATTCATTCACTATCCGCTCTCGATCGTCCAGCCGGTGGAGGTGAAAGATTACGGGGTCCACACGTTGATCAAGCGCCATCGCGAATCCATCCAGCGCGTGGTGTCGGGACATTGGCACAAATGGTACGAATTCGGGCGCACATACGGTCCGCAGCATCTGGTGATGGCCGCTACCCGCTACGATCCCAATGCCTACCTGATTGTGGAAGCGAACCTTAAGACGGTCAGCCACAATCTGCTGAATATTGACTTAGTCGACTGGAACACACACTATAGTGCGGCTTACACGGGCCACGCCGCGCGCAAGAAAGCATAGCGCGCTAAACTGCAAGCATGGGCCAATTCGAGCAGGCGTTCGAGCAGTTCAAAGTTGCCGGTAAGGACCTCGGGGATAAGATCCGCGAGTTGATTCACGAAGGCAACGTGCGGCGCATCATCATCAAGGATGAACACGGGCACACGTTTCTGGAGATTCCGTTGACCGTGGCCACCATCGGAGTGGTGGCGGCGCCGGTTCTGGCGGCCGTGGGCGCCATCGCCGCGCTGGTATCGAAGTGCGAAGTGGTGGTGGAGCGGACCGGCGGCGAGTAACACGACGCCCGGGGCGAGAATGCCGGCCTGCCGTGGGGCCTTTTGCTCCTTAACTGGCGGTCTGAAGCCCGTGAGTGAGTCGGCTGGAAGGGTGGGGCAGGCAATCGTGCCTGCAGGCGGCCTTTCAGGCCGCCGTTCGTGGGCTGAACCGCGCCACCAAGATGTGTCGATCCGCCCGCCAGTCAGGCAGCACCCAGCGGCGGCATGAAAGGCCGCCTTGCGCAGTCTTCAGCCCGCGAGGTGGGGGCCCTCAGTTCTTCTTCGCCGGACCGCGAAAACCGCGTTCTACCGCGTCGTTCGGGTCGGTCGACACCGGGCCGTCGCGCCACAGCCAGCGCATCATCTCGGGCAGGATCGCACCGCCGAATTTCTGCCCGTGGAGATTCATTCCCCATGAGTAGTTCACGTCGTAACCCTTTTCGGTGAGCGCCTTCATCAGGCGCACGTTCTGGTAAAACCAGTCGCGCGTCTCGTCGTACTGCCCGCCGCGCCCGATGCCGCGATTATCGTTGCGGCCGTCGCACAGAAAAACGCGGATGGGTTTCTTCTCGGACGCCAGCACGCGGTCCGCATACACCTGGCCGCCGCGGAGGTTGACGAAGCTGCCCACGTTGCTCAGCACCTTGCGAAAGTCGTTGGGCCGCTCCCACGCCACCATAAACGCCGCGATGGCTCCCGAACTGGAGCCGCCGATACCGTGCTGCTCGGGGTCTTTGGAGATGTTGTAGTCCTTGTAAAGCACCGGCATCAGTTCGTCCACAATGATGCGCGCGTACTTGTCGTCAGGCGTGTTGTACTCGGCCGGGCGATTGGTGGTGCGGTCGCCCCATTCCGACAGGTTCGGCTCCGGCTGGTCGGGCCGCCGACCGGGATTGATGAACACCCCGATCATCACCGGAATCTCGCGGCGGTAAATGAGATTGTCCATCACGTGCTGCGCGTGGATGTCGCCGGCTTCGTCCTTGAAGGCCTGCCCGTCCTGGAAAATCATGAGGCTCGCCGGAACCGCGGGATCGTACTGTGCGGGCACGTACACCCAATAGGTGTGCTGTGTGCCCGGATAGACGTTGCACGCCAGGGTGAAGGGTCCGCGGATCTCGCCCTGCGGGACGCCTGGTTGCGGCATGGAGTCGGGGCCTAGGCGATATTGCGAATTGGGGTCGGGACCGGACGGCGCGGGCGGTTGCTTGGGCGCTGCCGGGGCGGTTTGCGGCGCCGGACTCTGCGCGATGGCGAGCAGCGCGGTGCCCACCATGGCGGCGGCGATGGCGAATGCAATCAGTGGTTTCATGCGGGACTCCTGGGTGCCAGTTGGAAATCTTATCACGCCGGGTCCGATGGCGCCCAAATCAAAATCGCCTGCGCGTTTTTTCGCGCGGGCGCGTCCAGATTAATAGCATGCGACCCCACCAGCAGGAGCTTGCCCGTAGTGTGTGTAGCCGTGTCGCGATTGCCGCCGGATTGCTTTTCGGCGGCGCGTTCTGTGCCGCTTCCCAGACTCCGCAGCCGATGGTTGTGCTGCAAACCCGGTACGAGGTCCGGATTGGCGAACCCATCGAAGTCCCTGTAGCAGCGGACACGCGCGATTTCATGGTCCGCGCTAAGACGCGGCGGGTAACCGCCAGCGGCCAGGATGTGGCCGGCCTGGTGATGGCGCCCAATGAGACGCAGGACAAAATTCTGCTCGCTCCCAACTCTAAGGCGACGCCCGGCGAGTACACCGTCACACTATCGGCCACCAGCGCCGCGGGCGAAGAGATGGATGCCGACGTAGTGGTGGTGGTCAAGCCTCGCCAGGCTGTGCCGCTCGGCAACACGCGGCCTCCCGTGGTGCTGTTGAATGGCTGGATCGCCGGCTACTCCGGCACCTGCACCATATCCAGCAGTTCCACCGTCACGTTTGGCAACCTGGCGCAATATCTGGTATCGGATGGCGCCCCGATCGTGTATCTCTTCGATAACTGCGCGGAAGATGCCAACCAGCCGATCGAGACTCTGGGCGGCGACCTGAACGCCTTTCTCAACAGCATCAAATATACCGATGGCACGCAGGTGACGCAGATTGACCTGGTGGCCCACAGCATCGGCGGCCTGATCGCGCGGGCGTACCTGGAAGGGTTGCAGACCAATGAGACCTACCTGCCTCCGTACAGCCCGCTGGTGGACCACCTGGTGATGATTGCCGTGCCCAACTTCGGCTCGTTCCTAGTGGGCAATTACGCCACCGAGTTCGCGGTGGGGTCGCAAGGCGGCGAACTCATTCCCGGCAGCTCTCTGCTCTGGAACCTGGCCACCTGGAACGAGCGCGGTGACGATCTGGCCGGCGTCAGCGCCATCGCCATCGTCGGCAACGCCGGTTCCTATGCCACCACCACGTCTGCCAACGCGCTTCTCAACGCCAGCGACGGCCTGGTATCCACTACCAGCGCCGCCCTGGGGTTCGTCGCCGAGAACACCAACGCCACCGCGACACGCATCGTACCCTACTGCCAGGTGGACCCGTCGGTCTTCACCACGGTCGCCCTGGGAACCTTCAACTGCAATGCCGCGGGCATCGCGAATGTGACCAGCACCTCGCAGGAGACCGGCCTCATCGTGCGCTCCTACCTGTCCGGCACCACCGCCTGGCAATCCGTGGGGACGGCGCCCAGTTCGGATGAATGGCTGGCCACCAACGGGGGAGCGTTTTTCGCCATGCAGAACCTCACCGCCGGCTACGTCACCGACCTGTCCACGGTGGACTGGGGCAACGTCGCCCTGATGGACGGCGGCGATCTGCAGACGACGATTTATTACACCGATTTCGTCACCGGCGGGGCGGCCAGCAAATTCGTGGCCACCAGCGCATCGCTCGGCACCTTCAACTGCGGATCGCTCGCCGTGCAGGCGGGCTCCTTCGCGGCGTTTCGCTGCAAACTCAATCTGGCCATCTCGTGTCCGCCCGGATCGACCACCTGCACTGGTGCCGTCACTCCGCTATCCACCGCGGTGACCGGGCGGGCGGTGACTTCAGGCTCCGCCATTATCCTCGCCGGCGAGGATTTCGGTTCGCAGTGCAGCTCCTGCAAAGTCTACGCCACGCCGGCGGGAGCCACCAGCCCGACCACCCTGACCGTCAATTCCTGGACCAGCACGGCCATCTCGGTCCAACTGCCGTCCTCTTTGACGGGATACCAGACGCTGCAAGTGAACGGCACTTCGGGAGTCGATTCGATCGGTGTGCGGGTGATCGCCGCGGTTGCCGGGCCGGTTCTCTCGCTCAATTTCACCAGCTTGCAATTCGCCTACACGGCGGGCGGAAATGTCCCCGCGGCGCAGCCCTTCACGATTACCAACAGCGGTGTCGGCACACTCACCTGGACCGCGGCGGTAAGCTCGACAGCCGCGTGGCTGAACATAGACTCGACGTCCGGCACGGCTCCATCCACCGTCAACGCCTCCATAAATCCCGCATCGCTGAGTGTGGGCACTTATCAGGGATCCATCACCATCACCGCCGCGGGCGCGTCCAACACCTCGGCCACGGTGAGCGTCACGCTGGTGGTGACCGCCGGATCGGCGGCTCTAAGCGTGAGTCCGGCTGCTCTCAGTTTCGCGGCCGCGGTGGGCGGCACGGCTCCCGCGGCGCAGCCCTTCACGATCGCCAACAGCGCTACCGGCACACTCACCTGGACCGCGGCGGTAAGCTCGACAGCCACCTGGCTGAGCATCGACTCCACATCCGGCACGGCTCCCTCCACCGTCAACGTCTCGGTAAACCCCGCGTCGCTGAGCGCGGGCACCTATCAGGGGACCATCACCATCACCGCCGCGGGAGCGTCCAACAGCCCGGCCACGGTGACGGTGACGCTGGTGACGGCCGCACCGGGGGTTCTGAGCGTGAGTCCGGCTTCCCTCAGTTTCCAGTACACCGCCGGCGGCGCGGTTCCGGCGGCGCAGACCATCTCCATCGCCAATACCGGCGGCGGAACATTCAACTGGGTAGCTGTGAGCAGCGTGTATTGGGCCGCGCTCTCCGCCACTTCAGGTTCGATCCCGGGGACGCTGGCGATCTCGGTGCTCCCGCAGAATCTGGCCGCCGGAACATACAACGCCACGGTAACGGTTGGCGCGACCGACAAGAGCGTCACTCCGGTCTCCGTTAACGTGAACCTGACGGTCGCCGGTACGCCGCCCACGCCGGCGATCACCGGGGTGGCCAACGCAGCCGGGTTCGAGAGCAATATCGCTGCGGCCACCTGGGTCTCGATCTTCGGCACGAATCTCTCGCAAATCACCTACGCGTGGCAAGCCAGCGATCTCTTTAACGGAGCGCTGCCCACCTCGCTCGAAGGCGTATCGGTGTCGATCGACGGCATTCCGGCGTACATCGCCTACGTCAGCCCCACGCAAATTAACGTGCTGGCGCCTGACGATACCAACCTGGGATCCGTGCCCGTGGTGGTGACCATTGCCGGACATGCGAGCAACTCCTTCGCGGTGCAGAAGAACCAGTTCTCGCCCGCATTCCTGACCTTCAACGGCGCCTACGTGGCCGCGGTCCACCTGAATTACACGCTGCTGGGACCGCCGGGCCTGATCGCCGGCGCCACCTTTACACCGGCCACCCCGGGCGAGACCATCGCGCTGTACGG
>CAZARO010000167.1:0-8296 GCA_964487165.1 uncultured Solibacteraceae bacterium
AGCATCAGGCCATCCCCATTACGCGCGCGATGGCGCCGGTCATCTGCCGGTAGCGGGCCGTCTCGGAGGCCAGCGTCTTGCGTCCCGCTGGCGTCAGTTTGTACATGCGGGCGCGCCGATTGTTCGCCGATAGGCCCCACTCGCCCTCGATCCAGCCGTTCAGTTCGAGTCGTTGCAGCGCGGGGTAAAGCGAGCCCTCTTCCACTTGCAGGATGTCTTCGGAGAGCTGTTTGAGCAGTTGCGCGATGGCGTACCCGTGCATGGTGCCGCGGGTGAGCGTTTTGAGGACCATCATGTCCAAGGTGCCGGGTAGCAGATCGTTCTTTCCCATAGGCTATCTGATTATACGGGAAAGATGCGAAAAGGTTCCGGGGAAAAGCTTTCAGCTGTCAGCTCTTCAGAAACTTCGTTCCGAAGCTCGTCCATGAGGTAACCTCGACCCCCAATCGTTGTCGTTCTGGCTTCAGCCAAGGTCTGCGCCGCTCTCCCAGTGGCAAATGGCCAAACTCCAGTCCGGACGCGTTCGCCGGGGTTGCCAGCCTGCCCTGCTCCCCCGAATTGGCCTGTAATTCTGTTACTCTGCAAGTAGTCCGCTGGGACAACCCGACCACAGCCGCGGTGCCGGCCAGTGCCTTGATTCGCGAGGACCGAGCCATGCCAGCCGCCGTACAGGACCCCCGCCAGCCCATCGCCGGCCCTGGTGTGCGCATCGTAGCCGTGGTGCTTTTCGTGGTGGTGGCGAGCGCCATCGCCGGTGTCGCCTATCGAGACTACCGGGCGCAGAAAGAAGCCATCGAGCATGAGGTCCGAAACCAGCTTCTGTCGGTTGCCGATCTGAAGGTGACGGAAATCTCCGATTGGGCCGCGCAGCGCATGGGTGAAGCTCGCGTGCTCATGGCCGATAGCGCCACTGCGCGCCTGATGCAGGGGCTGGCCTCGGGAACCGCCGGCCCGGCGGTGCAGGCTGAAGTCCGCGCGTGGCTGAACGAAGCCTGCCTTCGTTTGCACTATGCCAGCGCCACCCTCGTGGACATCCATGGAAATCCGCTTCTGTCCGTAGGCACCACCTCGGGAGACGCCGGCCATCTTCGCCAGGTGGCCGCAGAAGTCCTGCGCGCCAACCGGATCGTGTTTCACGATCTACATGTGGCCGGGCCCACGAACGACATTCATATGGGCCTGAATTTGCCGCTGCGGGCGTCTCCGGGCGCGCCAACGTTCGGCGCCCTGCTTCTGGGCATCGATCCCGACAATCGCCTCTATCCCATGTTGCGGCGATGGCCCGTCGCGAGCCAAAGCGGGGAAACCCTATTGGTCCGGCGCGAGGGCGATGACGCCGTGTTTTTGAACGACCTGCGCTTTCACCCGGACGCCGCTCTCCGCCTGCGGCTTCCCATGAGCCGGCGGGATAGCCCCGCGGTGCAAGCCGTGCGGGGCGCGCAGGGGATCGTGCAAGGCCTGGACTATCGCGGCGTTCCCGTGATTGCCGCGGTGCGCGCGGTACCGGACCTGCCATGGTTCCTGGTCGCCAAAATGGATATCGCGGAGGTGGAGGCGCCCGTCCGGCGGCGATCGCTGCTGTTGATCCTGGCCACGGCCTCGTTGATTCTGGGGGCTGGCGCGGCGGCCTTCGCCATGTGGCGGCGCCAGCAACTGCAGTTCTACCGCGCCCGTTATGAGGCCGACCTGGAGCGCCAGGCCCTGGTGGGCCACTACGACTACTTGAGCCGCTTCGCCAACGACACCATTCTTCTGACGGACGACCACGGACGAATCCTGGAAGCCAACGATCGCGCTGTCGCGACGTACGGTTATAGCCGCGAAGAGCTCTTAGGGAAGACCATACGCGATTTGCTTCATCCGTCCAGCGTGGGGAACCTCGAAAGTGTATGGAAGGAAGTGAGTGAGCGCGGTTCCCTGCTGTTCGAAAGCGTCCATCAGGCACGCCAAGGCCATTCCTTTCCCGTGGAGGTCAGCGTCCGCCTTATTCACGTGGGAGAGAGCGAGTTCCGGCAAAGCATAATTCGGGATATTACCGAGCGAAAAGCTATGGATGAGAAACTGCGGCGCACGCTTGACGCCCATACCGCGGTAATCGAATCGTCCGCCGCCGCCATCGTGACGGTCACCCGGGATTTCCGCGTCGCCGGTTGGAACAAAGCCGCGGAGCGTATATTCGGCTGGACCGCGGAAGAGGCCATAGGCGGGCCCGCGCTCTTCGTCCCGGCTGAGCGTATGGAGAATGCCCGGCGCCTTTACGAGCGGGCCATGCAGGGCGAGGTAATTTCCAGCATGCCCGGGCTGGGCCAATGCAAGGAGGGCAGAATCATCACCCTGAGTATCTCGGCGGCTCCCTTGCACGATCCGGAGGGCCGCGGTACCGGCATCGTGCTGAACTTCCTGGATACCACCGAACAGACCAAGGCCGAGGAGGCATTGCGGCGGAACGAAGCGCTCTTCCGCGCCACCTTCGACCAGGCCGTCGTGGGGATCAATTACGCCTCCCTGGACGGCCGGTTTCTGCGCGTCAACCCGCGATATTGCGAGATCACCGGCTATTCCGCGGAAGAGCTGTTGCAGCTCCGATTCCAGGAAATTACCTTCCCTGACGACCGGGAGAGCGACCGCGAGCAGCTCGAACGGCTGACGAATGGCGAGGAAGAAAAGCAATCGCGCCGCAAACGCTATATCCGTAAGGACGGCTCGGTGGTGTGGGTACAGGTGGCATCGTCCCTGCTTCAGTCCGGAACCGGAGAGCCGCTCCACTTTGTAGGAGTGGTGGAGGATGTCACCGAACAGGTGCGTGCCGGGGAAGCCCTGCGCCAGAGTGAGGAACGCTTCCGATGCCTGGTGGAAAGCGCCCCGGAAGGGATCCTGGTGGAAAGCCAAAGGCGCATCCGCTACGTGAACCGGGCGGGGGTGAAGCTGTTTGGCGCGGAATCGCCAGCGGAGTTACTCGGCCGGGATGTCCTGGAGTTCACCAGTCCGGAAGATCGCGCGGAGGTGGCGAAGCGGTCGGAGGCAGTGATGCACCAGATCCCGGCGCCGCCGGCCGAGCGATCGTATCTGCGGACCGATGGCGCGCCGTTCCTGGTGGAGGTTTCGGCCGTCCCCATCGACTACGACCAGCAGCCCGCATGCATGGTATTTCTGCGCGACATCTCCGAACGCAAGCAGGCGGAAGCGGAAAAACAGCGGCTGGAGGAACAGTTGCTGCAGGCCAAGAAACTGGAGAGCCTGGGCCGGCTGGCGGGTGGAGTGGCGCACGATTTCAACAATCACCTGACCGTAATCAACGGCTACTGCGACATGCTGCTGGCGGGCATGGAGCCGGGTGCGAACCGCGAGGAAGTGGAAGAGATTCGCGCCGCCGGGCACCGCGCCGGAGCGCTCACCCAGCAGTTGCTGGCATTCAGCCGCAGGCAACTGGCCGAACGGAAGCCGCTTCGCCTCAACGAAGTGGTTCAGGAGAGCGGCAAGATGCTCGGCCGCCTGATCGGCGAACAGGCGGAAATCGTTACTTCGCTGGAGCCGGAGCTGGGGCTGGTGATGGCCGACCGCGCGCAGGTCGAACAGGTGCTCATGAACCTGGTCATCAACGCGCGCGATGCCATGCCATCGGGCGGCAGAATCCTCATCGAAACAGCCAACGTAGACCTGGACCGGAATGAGTGCCTGCCATTGAAGGACGCCGCGCCGGGTTCCTACGTGCTGCTTTCCGTGGCCGATACCGGAGTGGGAATGAGTGAGGAAACCTTGCAGCACGTATTCGAGCCGTTTTTCACTACCAAAGGCGCGGGCCTCGGCACGGGATTGGGGCTTTCCACGGTCTACGGCATCGTACGGCAGAGCGGTGGATGGATTCAGGTGGATAGCCGGCCGGGCGAGGGATCGCGATTTCGGATTTACCTGCCGAGAGCGGCCGCCGCGGCCGTGCTTCCGGAACCTCACGTCCCCCCGGTGGAAGTCCCCGGCGGCGCGGAGACCGTGCTGCTGGCGGAAGATCAGCCGGAAGTGCGGCGCCTGGCTCTGCGCATTCTCACCGCAGGCGGATACCGGTTGCTGGAAGCCTCCAGCGGCCCGGAAGCGCTGGAGTTGAGCCGCCGTTATGCCGGGACGATCGATCTGCTGGTTACCGACGTCATCATGCCGGAGATGACCGGACGGGAACTGGCTGACCGGCTGAAGGAATCGCGTCCGCAAATCAAGGTGCTTTACGTCTCGGGCTATACCGCGGACATCATCGGCCGCGAGGGCGTACTGGACGCGGAAGTGGCGTACCTGGCAAAGCCTTTCACTCCGTCGCAGTTGGCCATCAAGGTGCGTGAGGTTCTGGGACAGCCGCAAACCTTGGGGAAGATCCTGGTGCTCGACGACGACGATGCCGTTCGCGGCCTGCTCCAGCAGGCGCTATCCGATGCCGGGTACGAGGTGATGTCGGCCCGCGACGGCCGCGAAGGGATGCGCCTGGTGGCCGAGCATCGCTTCGACGTGGTGCTTACGGACCTGATCATGCCGGACCAGGAGGGCATCGAAACCATTCGCAAACTGCGCCGCGATTACCCCGACGTTCGGATTGTGGCCATGTCCGGGGCGATGGACGCGGTCTACCTGAAAGCCGCCGAACTGTTGGGCGCTCATGTCTCGCTTCGCAAACCCATCGATTGCCAGGATCTGGTCCGTACCATCCGCGAATTGCTTAGTTCGCGTTGAGGCGCCAACTGCTACAATTGCGGTCGTAGCAAGGTAGCAACCGATGTTCGACCACGTCGCTTCGTATCATCGGCCCGGCCCTCAGTGTGCCAGGTCTCTTTCCGAACCCGTTGTCACCTCCTTCCAGGCAATTCCATGACTCCCGCACGCGTTCTCGATACCCAACGCCTGTCCACTCTCGCTCACGAGTATGAACGGGAAATCCTCCAGTTCCGGCGCGATCTGGCCGCCGTTCCAGCTCCAAACGGCCATGAAAGCCCGGTCATCCGGCGCATCCGGCAGGAGATGGAAAAGGCGCCCTTCGAAGAAATCCGCGTCGACCCCATGGGCCAACTGCTTGCCCGCATGGGTTCCGGCAGCCACGTCATCCTGATGGACGCGCAGGCCGATCCAGCGGGCGCCGTCGGAGTAGCCGGCATGGTGTACGGCGGCAAGCTCATTAACGAGCTCGGCATGTACGACGATTTCACGCTGTGGGTGGCCGCCTCGGCGCGGCGCGATCGCCGGGGGCCGGAGTGGCTCCAGGCCCTCAAGGAAGGCGGCATTCACCCGGATTGCATGCTGATTGCCGAGCCGTCCAACCTGTGCATCAGAATGCGGGAAGCCGAGCTGGAGGGCTTCCTGAGCGAGTCGCACCCGCTGGTACAGGCCGCCATCGCCACCTATGAAGCGCTCTTCGAATTACCTCCGGTGCTGAGCCAATCGCCGTCGCCCCTGCGGCCGATAGGCGTACCGGCCATCGCCTTCGGCCCGGGTGAAGAAGAGATATCGGCGGGCGCCGACCGCGTGCCCATACGGCATCTGCTGCAAGCGGCGCAATTTTACGCGGCGTTCCCCATGATGTTTGTGGAGACCATAAAGCGGCCCGGCCAGCTCAGTTGACCGCTCCCTTGCGGTCGCGGCTCGGTTACAAGTCGTGCTCGGTTACAAGTCGTGCGCAATCAGCCGGGCGTTTCAGAGCCACCACCGCAGGGAGTGGTCATTCGGTCAGTTTGCCGTGGGAACCCGTTCCACGCGGTCGACCACCAACACCTCGACGCGTCTCTTCGAAGCCTCCAGTTTCAGCCCGAGCTGATCCTGGATCGCCGCCAAAATCGATGGCCCGGCCGCGGCGTCAGCCTGCATGTTGTCAGGCGTCCAGTCCAGCGTGAAATCGAAGACACCGGCAAGACCTGTCGAGTTCACAACCGGCGCGCCCAGTCCGAACATTGGCCGCGAGAGTCTATCGGCCAATCCGTCCATGGACTCCGCCTTGACCGAGATGTGCCCCGGTCCGAAGGTAAAACTATCTTCGGGACCGGACACCGCCTTCAGCTTCGGGCCGGTACGCGCAACGGTGAGGACGTACACCCGGAGCTCCTTATTTTCACGACGGAGCCGCAACTGAAAGCGGTCCGCTAACAGGGCCTGGAGCATAAGCAGAACCTGCGGCCGGGGCGTCTCGGCCGGAACCTTGGCGACGATGTCGTACCTTTCGGTGCTCATCCACGCGGGTCCCACCAGCGCGTACTCCCGGTCGGAGGCAATGCCATACGCGATGGCGATGCATTCCCGAAGCGACTCGTTCTCGAATACGAGTTGCCCGCCGGATCGGCTGGTGGAACCCGGAGTACGGCCGGACGTATTCAGCTTGACTGACGCCACCTCAAAGGTTTGTGCGGCCGCCGTCGTGAAAGCGAAGATAAACAGACTCGCGCGTGCGATGGTTGGCGGCAACCCTCGGCTCCTGATTTACAAGTGCCCACTCGCTGCTAGAAAGTGTAACGCTTTCGGGGGTGGTCCCGACATGAGTGCGAAGGAGTTCGCATTACGTTACCCTAAAAAAAGGGAAGGCTCTATGGCAACGCAGAACAGCATTCATGTATCGGACGAACTGCTGGCGGAGCTGCAGGCAAAAGCGGCTGCCGAGGGCAAGACCGTCGATGAACTGGCCGAGGTCGCCCTCCGTAAAGGTCTTCAGGATCGAGCTTGGCAGGACCTGCTGGAATATGGCAGGAAGAACGCTGCGGCCTCCGGTTATACCGAGGACGACGTTCCCGGTCTCGTCAAAGAATGGCGCCGTGAGCAGAGCCGCAGGTGATTGGGGTAACGTCGATTCCAACATTTTCATATCGGCGCTGGAATTCCAGGGTATTGGTTTGCGCCTTATTGCCATGGCGCAAAGCGGAATCATCCGCATCGACACGAGCGATGCCATTCTTGCTGAAACCATCGGGGTGCTGCGGGACAAGTTCCATTGGGACGGCTACCGGCTCCATTTTGCCCGGCTTGAGCTGCTGAAAATCACCAACAGAGTTCAGCCCACGCAAAAGATCGCAATTGTCGATGACCCCGATGATGACCGCATTCTCGAATGCGCCGTCGCTGCCGGATCGGATTACATCCTGAGCTACGATAAAGATCTGCTACGTCTCAAAGAATACGGCTGGATCAAAATCGTTACAGGGTCAGATTTCCTTTTGCTTTTGGCCCGCTAACGAAGCAGCTTCGCGCGGCGCGCCACCTTATCTCCCCGGCTCCACGTGCACCAGCACGTCGGCCACCCAATCAAGCTTCTCTTTGATCCGCAATTGCACCTGGTGAGCGAGCTCGTGAGAGCGCCGCACAGTCATGTCCGGGTCCACTTCCAGGTGCAGGTCGACGTGGTAGCGCAGGCCGGTCTTCCGCGCGAAGCATTTCTCCACCCCCCGGACTCCGGCCACGGTGGCTGCGGCGGCGCGGATCTCGTCCATGCGCCGCGGGTCCGGCATGGTGTCGATGAGCTGCGCCGCGGTATCGCGCGACACGCGCACACCAGTGAAAATCACGATCAGCCCCACCGCGATGCCGCCGTAACGGTCGGCATTCAGGAACCGCACGGGGTCGGCAAGCGTCAGCCCCACGGCGGCCAGCGCGGCCAGCGCGGAGACGATGTCCATGCTGTCGTTCCACGCGTCGGCCGTGAGAGCGGCGCTGCCCAGCTTGTGTCCGTAGCGGAATTTGAACGACGCCAGGCCGGCCTTCGCCGCCGCCGAGACGGCCAGCGGCCAGATCACGAAGGCCGCCAGCGGCAAACGCGGCTGCCCCAGACGCTCCAGCGAAGCCGCCGCGATCAATACCCCGGCAGCGGTGAGCACCAGCCCGATCAGCAGGCCGGCGAGCGTTTCAATGCGGCCATGTCCGTAAGGATGGTCTTCGTCGGGCGGCTTGGCGGCCAGCGTCAGGCCCAGTAGCACGAAACCGGAAGCGAACACGTCGCCCGCCGATTCGCACCCATCGGATACCGCGGCCGTGGAATGGCCCGCCAGCCCCGCCGCGATCTTGGCCACCGCCAGCGCCGCGGAAACTGCCATCCCCACTACCGCGACGCGCTGGCCGATGTGCATCAGGCCCGCGCGGGGTCGGACTTCTCGGTGTCGAGCCCCAACTCGGCGAACGCCGCGGCGGCCTTCCCGGCATCGAACTGGCCATCGCGCGCCAGCCGCGAGAGCGACGCGGCGGCGATGGATTCGGCGTTGATTTCGAAATGGCGGCGCAGGTATTCGCGGTTTTCGCTGCGGCCGAAACCGTCGGTCCCCAGCGTTTCCATGCGGCCCGGCAGCCA
>CAZARO010000168.1:0-386 GCA_964487165.1 uncultured Solibacteraceae bacterium
GTCGCCGGCTTGGCCAATTCGGGGGGACGACCGCGGCACTTTTCCGGTATATGGCCACTTTTTGTCCACAACCCATCTGGGTATCATGAACGTGTGTCAGACAATTACCTGCGGATCATCCCTGATGATCCCGGATTCGTTCCCTCGCTCGATTGCGAACGAAGGGCCGTGCGTGCATTATCGGCGTTAGTTCCCCATGCCGAGATTGTGGCGCGGCGCAGCGACCGGGTTCAGTTCGTCGATCCAGGCGGGAACTTCGAGCGTGTCCTCTGTCCTCATTGCGGTGCGGAGATCACCACAGCCGATTGGCAAGCAGCGATGGATCAGGCGTTGCTGGGAAGTTTCACGGATCTCAATTTCCAGACGTCCTGCTGCCGCCGTTCGTC
>CAZARO010000168.1:396-8280 GCA_964487165.1 uncultured Solibacteraceae bacterium
GTCGAACCTGAACGATCTCGTTTATGAATGGCCAGCCGGATTTGCGCGCTTCACACTCGAAATGTCGGGCAACGGATTGTACCTCCTGCCCGAAGAGAAGGTGGCGATCATTTCGGAAGCGCTAGGTTGTCGAGTACGGCAGATCATGGCTCACTACTAATTTAGCCTTCAATGATTGATAGACGGGGTTCCCGGTAAGTGGACTTCGACGGTTCGCCCGGCCGGGGCAACTCCGAGTAGCGTGACACGCTCGGAAGCGTCGCGGGAGGTTCTCTGTCTCACTTAAATCTCGACCTTGGGAGTTTGCGGTTTGGCCCCCATCGCGCGTAGATTCAGATGGGGATAATTGGGCAGGCCGGGTCCAAACGCCTGATGTCGTGCGGATCGCCTGTGACGACGTGGTCTCCGCGCTCTTTGGCGATAATTACGACCGAGGCATCGATTACGTCTGCGACGCCGGTGGCGGCGCACAATTCTCCGCAGGCGCGGGCGAGTTGCTCATCGAGAGCGACAATCTCGACTTCGTCGATGCGCAAGAACCGCGCCAATGTGACCTGAAGCCGACCATCCCGCCATGCTTGCCCCACCACACCCGAAGGCACTCGAAATTTGAGGCGGTGGGCCAAAGCCCGAGCGAGCAAAGCGATCAGTCGCTTGTCGCCGCGATCCAAGGCGATCAAAGCGCCGGCGTCGAGTGTTATCCCCGCCCGCGCCGCGGCAGCATGCGTTCTGCCCATTCGATGTCCTCCGACGCCGGCTCGCCATATTGTCCGATCAGATCGCTCAGAAGCGCTCGGAGGGAGTCACGCTTTTCGTGTTCCGCCAGAACGCTGGCAATATAGCCAGAAACCGAATCTGCTCTTCCCGCGCGCACTTCCCGGTGGACTCTGGCGAGTTGATCTTTCGGCAAGCTAATGGCGATTTTCGCCCTGGTCATACCAATATCATACTATCGGTCAGCCGGGTGCGTGCGCGCGGTTCTCGGCTGGATCGTCCGGCGGCCTGGAGGTGGGGCTGTTTCGCCAACCCCAGGAAAAGTTGGCTCCTCCTGGCCGGTTCGGTCGGTAGTTGGTTCCAAGGTCGGGCTAACGTGACTTGAGTTGCTACGAGAATCTCGGTCGCTCGCCCGCAATCTCGCGTCACGATCTCGGCCTCAGTGCAACTCCCTGGCAGGAGCATTTCCTTCATGCCCATGCAAGTGTGGGAGAGATTTGGTAAGCTGCCGGAATGAGAGTGCTCTGGGTACTGCTTCCAGCAGTGATTTCAGTGACCGCGCAACCTTATATCAACTATCGCGGCACCGTGAACGTGGCCAGTTACATGCCGCCTGGGCTTCCGGCAGGATCGCTCGCGCAGGGCGGGATGGTCGCGATTTTCGGGGCGAAGCTCGGACCGGCGGCGGGAGTGCAGGTCAGCGCGTTTCCGCTCGCAACGACGCTAGCCGGCGTCTCGGTGACGGTAACTCAGAGCGCGACCACCGTGAACGCTTATCCGGTGTACGTGAGCGCCGGTCAAATCAATGCCATTATTCCGTCGAACGCACCCCTGGGTCGCGTTACGCTTCAGGCCACCGTAAACGGTGTAGCCGGTAATCCGTCGCCGGCGAACATTGTTCCATCGAGCTTTGGAGCGTTCTCGATCAACAGCGGCGGCTTCGGCCCGGGCATCATCCAGAACAACACATCCGCCGGACCCGTCATAAACTCGACGCAGGCTACCGCGACGCCCGGACAGGTGGAAACGCTTTGGGGAACCGGCTTGGGTCCGGTGGCGCAAGATAATGTCGCACCCACAGTGGCGAACCTGCCCGTGCAAGTGGAGGTATTCGTCGGCGGACAGTCCGCGAGCTTGCTCTACGCGGGCCGAACGAGTTGCTGCTCTGGAATCGATCAGATCAATTTTACGCTGCCGGCCGGCGTCCCTACCGGCTGCTACGTTCCGGTAGTGGTGCGTCTGGCGGGAACGGTGGTGAGCAATACCGTGACTATGGCGATTGATTCCCAGGGCGCTCCTTGTACCGACCCGGCCAATTCTCTCAGCGCCATCTTCCGCGGCGGGGGCAAATTGGGCGGCGCTCTGCTGAAGCACGACAATCTTGCGGTTCAGACGAACACCGGGCTACAGAATTATACGGCCGATTACGGCTCGGTCACCCTGCGGCAGGAAGCCGGGGGGCCCTGGGCGTTCAATCCATATATTTCGTTTCCGCCGTTGGGAACTTGCACGGCTTATGGGTTTGCGGGTGAGTACCCGCTGGACCAAATTCCGGGCATGGCGGCCTCGGTGCAGGATTTGAATGGCGGCCCGTCGCTTTCTATCAGCGGCTCCGCGGGAACCGTGAGTATGCCGCAAGGAACAACCTCCCCCATTTTCTACTCGGCGCTGTTCGCAAGCTCGGAGGGATTTCCCGGGGTTCTTTCGTCTTTTTTCTCGACGGGAGACCCGACCGTCCTGAGTGACGCAGCGGGCGGTCCGGATGTGGGTCCGTTTCAAGTCACCGTGACGCCGGCCGCTTCCCTCAATTGGACCAATCAAGCCGCCATCACCGGCGTGACCCGTTCGGCCGGGCTGACCGTAACCTGGTCAAACGTGCCGCCGGGAGTGCAGTTTGTCTCGATTATCGGGTACAACGTCGATCAGGCGAACAATGCGAGCGGGGGATTTCAATGTGTCGCGAGTCCAGCGGCGGGGAGCTTCACGGTGCCGGCGGTGGCGATGGGCAATGTTCCGGCGACCCCGGCGAATGCGCTGGCGAACCTGGGTTGGGTCTCAGTCGGGGTGCCATTCCTTGGCTCGGCTGGCTCCTTCACGTCCACCGGGTTAAACCAGGGCCTCGCCGTATTTGGCGTCAGCAACTAACTAACGGTGACATTCCAATGAAGTGGCTTTTGCTTTGCGTCTGCCTTTTGACACTTGGCGGGTGCAGCCCGACTACGGACCGTTCGAACACTGAATTCAATTACCTTGACCCATACGGAATCACTTATCGTGTGGTGTGTGTGCCGGCGTCCGATGGGCCAAGTGAATATACGATGACCCCAATCAATCCGTACACGTTCGACGATACGGGTCCATCCCAGACCTTTCCTGTCAAGAACACTTCAAGCTGTATCCAGGTTAGAGCCTCCTTTGCGGCACACGGCCTTGTTAATCCTACTCATAACCACATGGCGAAGACGGCCGCAACTACGGGACAACCGCTAGAGTATCTGCTCGACCTCGCCAGTCTCTCGGTGCAGATACTCGATCCCTCGACACCCAGCCTCACGGAAGTTGACCTGCCAGGCGGAGGAAATACGCAATACCCCACCGGCATGGGCATGACGGCAGACGGATCGAACATCTGGGTGACGCAACTCGCCATCGGACAGAACAACGCGGGCATTACGCCCTCGCCTCCGATAGTTTCGATCATGAATGTCGCGCAGCAGGAGTTCACCGGCAGCTTCACGCTGCCGAACGGGGTCTCGCCCAACTGGATCGAATTTTCGCTGGATGGCTCCAGCGCATATATTTCCAACGACGGCTCGCCGGCGGAGGGAGAATCCGGCGTGTTTGCCAATAGCTCCGTTCTGGTGGTGAATGTCGCGACCCAGACGGTTACCAAGACTATCCCGACACCCAAAGGAGCCGGCAACGAGGCGCTATCGCCGGATGGATTGCTGCTCTACACCGTCGGTAACAACTTCGGCCTCGGCCCGAATAATCTCACGGTCATCGATCTGACTACCAATACCGTGGCTACGTCGGTGGCTTTACCGGACGGGGCGGTCCAGATTTTTGTCAACCGTAGGGGCACACGCTTGTACGCCGTCTGGTTGCGAGGCATCGACGTATTTGACACGGCGACGCTGCAACAGGTGGGCTCGATTCCGGGAGCGTTTACGTTTCAGAGCAACTTCGCTTACTTCACGCCGGACGATGGCACGGCATGGTTCTATAGCAGTGGTTACGGAACGGCCTACGTGCTGAACGTGCAGGCCAACACGGTGGCCAACACGATCCAGGGCACGCCATTTGGCTTCATGTTCGGTACGCCGTAGTCGTTCCCCCGGCCAACAACCTCACGCCATCTGCTTTGGCCGGTCCGAATAGCTTCGGCCCAAAACGTCATTTCCGACTCGCAGCGGTGCGCCGCGCGGCCAGCACTCGGCGAATAAGATATCGAGCGCACAGAACGCCGCGCGGAAGGCAGTCGATGGACTTCGCTACTTCCGATGGCGCCAGGAATACGGCGTTATCGCGTAGCCATCCCGTTGATTTGAGCGTTCGGCTTGTGCCCGGAGCGGATTACGCGCTCTACGGAAGTTGACTGGGTCGCGCACGCCTACTACCCCCAGTAGTGTAAAATGGCATCCATCCAGGAGATCCCATGCCGTCGAAGCTAGCCCTATCTCTCGCCCTACTTGCCACCAGCGCATTCGCACAGCCGAAGTATGAAGACATCCTCAAGAATCTGAAGTTCCGCAGTATCGGCCCCGCTACCATGGGCGGTCGCACGGACGATTTCGCGGTGGTGGAATCCGACCCGCGCATCATCTACGCGGGCGCCGCGGCGGGCGGACTTTTCAAGACCATCAACGGCGGCGTCACGTGGCAGGCCCTGTTTGAAGACCAGCCGAATCCGTCCATCGGCGACGTCACGCTGGCGCCCTCGAACCCATCCATTGTCTACGTGGGCACGGGCGAAGCCAATAACCGGCAGAGTTCCTCCTGGGGCAATGGCGTCTACAAATCGATGGATGGCGGCGCCACATGGAAGCACCTGGGCCTCGCCGAAACCCACCATATCGGCCGCATCGCGGTACACCCCACCGATCCCGACACGCTATATGTGGCCGCCTTGGGCGACCTCTGGGGCCCCAACAAAGAGCGCGGCGTCTTCATGAGCAAAGACGGCGGCGCCACCTGGAACCAGACCCTCGTCATCGACGAAGACACCGGCGTCTCCGATATCGCCATCGATCCGCAGAGCCCCAACATTATCTTCGCCGCCGCTTACGAGCGCCGCCGCACGGCCTTCGGGTACAACGGAGGCGGCCCGGGCAGCGGCATCTACCGTTCCACCGACGGCGGCCTGCATTGGACCAAACTGGGTACGGCCGGCGTGGGCCGCGGCCTTCCCACCGGCGATATGGGGCGCTGCGCGGTGGACATTTACCGCAAGAACAGCAACATCGTTTACGTGCTGATCGAGCATCCCACTGCCGGCGGCGTGTACCGCTCGGAAGACAAAGGCCTGACCTGGACGCACCAGAGCGACACCAATCCGCGGCCTTCCTATTTCAGCCAGATTCGCGTGGACCCCAATAACGACCTCAGGCTGTGGATGGGCGGCGTCAATATCTACTTTTCCGAAGACGGCGGCAAGAACTTCTCGCAGGACCGCTTCCGCGACGTCCACAGCGACAACCACGGCATCTGGATCGACCCTAACAACTCCGACCACGTGCTCTCCGGCAACGATGGCGGCATCTGGGAGACCATGGACAGCGGCCGCAACTGGCGGCACATCGATAACATCGCGCTCGGCCAGTTCTACGAAGTGGCGTACGATTTCCAGAAGCCCTATCATGTGTGCGGCGGGCTGCAGGACAACTACTCCTGGTGCGGACCGAGTTCCTCGACGCAGACCACGGGCATCGCCAACACCGACTGGATCACGGTGGAAGGCGGCGACGGCTTCTACAACCGCATCGACCCGGCGGACCCGAATATCGTCTACGCGGAATCGCAGGACGGCAATCTGTCGCGCCGCGACCTGAAGACCAGCGAGTCGAAATCCATCCGCCCGCAGGAAGAGAACGACCAGGCGCCGCGCTACCGCTTCCAGTGGAATTCGCCGCTCCTGATTTCGGCTTTCGATCACAAGACCATCTACTACGGCGGCAATCACCTCTTTAAATCCATCGACCGCGGCGATACGTGGGCGGTTCTGGGCGAAGACCTGACCACCAATGCCAAGCGCGACGAGATGTCCATTCTGGGCCGCAAAATCGACCCGCACAGCGGGGTGCTCTCGCGCGACGACGGTGTGGCCGACTGGCCGTGCATCACCACCATCGCCGAATCACCGGTGAAGGCCGGAGTGTTGTGGGTGGGTACCGACGACGGCAACGTGCAGATGTCGCGCGACGACGGGAAGACGTGGACCAACGTGGTGTCGCACGTCCTCGGGCTGCCCAAGATGAGCTATGTGAGCCGCGTGGAGCCGTCGCGCACAGACGCCGGCACGGCCTACGTGACGTTCGACAATCACCGCAACGCGGACTACTCGATCTACGTTTACGCCACCAAGAACTACGGCGATTCCTTCGTCAAACTGAACAACGGAATTCCACCCGAGGCCGGCACGGTGCATGTGATTCGCGAAGACCCGGTGAATCCCAACCTGCTGTTCGCGGGCACGGAATTCGGCATCTTCGTGACCTTCGACCGCGGCGCCAACTGGCATCGCATGAAGAACGGGCTGCCCACGGTGCCGGTGTTCGACATCCAGATCCACCCGCGCGATCACGATCTGATTCTGGCCACGCATGGCCGGTCGATCTGGATCATGGATGACATTTCGGCGCTGGAGAAATGGAACGACCAGGTGCTGACCAGCGACGTGAAGCTGGTGGGCGGCGGACGCCCGGGCATCGAATGGAAGATGGCCAACTATCGCGGCTTCGAGGGCCAGAGCAATTTCTTCGCGGCCAATGCACCCACCGGCGTGGTGCTGGATTACTGGCTGAAGACGGGCGGTGCGGTGCAGGTGAAGGTGGCCGATAAAGACGGCAAGCAGGTGCGGCAGATCAACGTGCCTCGTGGCGAGGCGGGAGTTCTCAATCGGACGGTGTGGGATATGCGGGCCGACCCGCCGGTGCTGCCGCCCGCGGGCGGAATCGGCGGCGGGGGACGCGGCGGCCGTGGCGGTGGCGGCCGTGGACGCGGAGGTGCGGCGGCGGAAACGCCCACGCCGGCCGCGGCTGCGGCAGGGCAATCCGCGCAAGCCGGCGCGGGACTGAATGGCGAGCTCAACACCGAGTTCGGTGCGGAGGCCGGCGCCGCCGCTGGACGTGGGGGCGGTGGCGGCGGAGGCGGTGGTCGCGGAGGGTTCGGTGGCGGAGTGCCGGTGGACCCCGGCGAGTACACCGTTACGGTCACTTCGGCGGGCAAGTCCGATAGCGCCACGGTGACCGTGGAGGAAGATCCGCGGGTGGAATTATCGCCCGAGGACAGAGCCAGGCGGCGCAAAGCCATCGACACGCTGGTGACCTTGATTCGCGCCGCCGATGAGCCTACGCGAAAAGCCGTGGGGTTGACCACGGCGCTCACCGCGTTGACCGCCAGCTGGACCGGGCCCAATGCGGTGCCGGTGCCCGATGCCGCCAGGAAGGCGGTAGAAGACATGGACGCGAAAGTGAAGACTGCGGCGGCGACGTTTCAAGCTCCGGCCGGCGGGGGCCGCGGAGGCGGCGGTGGTGGCGCCGGCGCGCGCCCCGAGTTCGTACCGCCGCCGGTGACGCAGAAGCTCACGCGCCTGATGGGACTGATCGGCGGATTCTCCGGTCCGCCCACGTCGAGCCAACTGGCGGACATCGAAGAGGCGTCGGCGGAGTTGGAGAAAGGGAAAGCGGCGATCGATCAGCTCTGGGACGAGGTGCCGAAGCTGAATAAGGTGCTGACCGACGCGGGGATGGCGTATTTCAAGGTGACGCTGCCGGCTACCGCGCCGGCTCCGGGACGCGGACGCGGCGGGAATTAGGCGGACGAAGGCGGCGCGGGCTTCAGCCAGGCTTCAGCCCGCGACTGGACATTGGCCACTTTCCGTGGGGCAGGATGGTATCCTGCGGACCGATTGGCAATCGGTCCAGCCGGGCGCAAGCCCGGCATTAAAGG
>CAZARO010000169.1:0-8278 GCA_964487165.1 uncultured Solibacteraceae bacterium
CGATCTATCCATATTCTCGTGGTGGACGACGATTCGCCCGACGGCACCGGCGTCGTCGTCCGCGGGATGCAGAGTCAATACCCCAATTTAATGCTCCTGGAGCGGACGCGGAATCGCGGATTCGCGCCTTCCTACCGCGACGGATTCCGAAGAGTCCTGGCGGAATCCTGGTGCCGCGCGGTCATCACGATGGACGCCGACTTCTCGCATAGCCCCGCCGAAATCGGCCGTATGCTGGACAAGTTGGCCGTTAATGACGTGGTGGTCGGGTCCCGCTACACCGCCGGCGGCAGCGTGCAAAACTGGAGTCCGCGCCGCCGCATGCTCAGCCGCGCCGCCAATCTCTACGTCCGCGCCGTGCTGGGGCTCCGCGTTCGCGACGCTACTTCCGGCTTTGTCTGCATGCGCCGCGAAGCGCTCGAACGCGTGCCCGTCCACCGAACGGCTTCCGATGGGTACGCTTTCCTGGCGGAGTTAAAATATTTGCTCCACCGGGCCGGCAGCCGCATCGCCGAGCATCCCATCTCCTTCGACGAACGCCGCGAGGGTCAGTCCAAAATGTCCGCCGGCAAGATGTGGGAATCTTTCTGGAAGCCCTGGCGCATCCGATTTTACTCCTGAATATGGCTAACAAGCGCGCGTTCATCACGGGCATCACCGGCCAGGACGGTTCCTACCTGGCCGAGCTTCTCCTGGAGAAAGGTTACGACGTCTACGGCCTCGTCCGGCGCGTCGCCCTGGAGGATCCCGAGCATCGCCTTTCCCGCCTTCTGCCCGTTCTGCACCGTATCCATCTCAAGGCCGGCTCGGTGGACAGTTTCGCCAGCGTACACGAAGCCATCGCCTCGGTTCAACCGGAAGAGTGCTACCATCTGGCCGCCCAGAGCTTCGTCAGTTACTCCTTTGACGACGAATTTTCGACCCTGAACGCCAACATCAACGGGACTCATTTCGTGCTCGCCGCGCTGCGGCGTTTGGCCCCGGAGTGCCGTTTTTATTTCGCCGGATCGAGCGAAATGTTCGGCCAGGTGGATCAGGTGCCGCAGAATGAGCTCACCCGTTTTCAACCCCGCTCCTCCTACGGCATTAGCAAAGTCGCGGGCTTTCACCTTACCCGCAATTACCGCGAAGCGTATCGCATGCACGCCTCCAGCGGCATCCTGTTTAATCACGAATCGCCCCGCCGCGGCTTCGAATTTGTCACCCGCAAAATCACTTCCGGGGTGGCCCACATCCTCTCCGGCCGCTCCAAGGATCTGCCCCTCGGCAACCTCGAAGCCAAGCGCGACTGGGGCCACGCGCGGGAATACGTGAACGCGATGTGGCTGATGCTGCAGCAGCCCAGCCCGGACGACTACGTCATCGCCACTGGCGAGACGCATACCGTGGGCGAGTTCGCGCAGGCTGCCTTTGCGGAAGTGGGACTCGACTACCGCGCCTACGTCACCGACGACCAGCGCCTCTACCGCCCCGCCGAAGTCAACGTGCTCGAAGGCGACGCCTCCAAAGCGCGGGAAGTGCTTGGCTGGTCGCCAACTATCAAGTTTCACGCTCTCGTCAAGGAGATGGTGGCAGCGGATTGCGAAGCGATGCGCCACCCGCGCGAGATGTAGGGTCAACGAGTTCACTTCACTTTCGGTGGAGCGGACTTCAGAGGGAGTTGCAGTATTCGGCTGATCGACCGCTCCCGTGCGGTCACGGCTCGGTAGGCTCTGGCAAACGTCCGCCCTCTTCCCTTTTGGTGTAACACGTGATATAGTACACCTGTGATGCATAGCGAGAGCGTCGGCAGCCTGGGAGGTGAGCTCTGATTCCCTTCCGCCTCACCCTGCAGTCCGGCGTCCCGGTACACGAACAGGTGGCCTTCGCCGCCAAAAAGGCCATGATTTCCGGCCAGCTTCGCCCCGGCGATCCCTTCCCCTCGGTTCGCGCCCTGAGTAAAGCCATGAAGATCCATCCCAACACCGCCCAGAAGATCATCGCCCAGTTGACCGCCGAGGGCTTGCTCGAAGTGCGGCCCGGCATCGGTACGGTGGTGCTCCAACCGCCGCCCGCCACTCGCGGCGCGCGCGCCCGCCTGCTGGGCCGCGAGGTGGAACAGTTGACCGTGGCAGCCAAGCAGCTCGGCCTCACCCTCGACGATCTCCACACCGCCATCGACGAACACTGGCAACGCCTGCAAGTCCCCGACAAGGAGGAACTATGAGCAGCCCCCTGCGCACCGATCGGCTGTCGAAGGTTTTTCGCCGCGTGGATGCCCTCCGCGACCTCACCCTGGAGGTGCCGGAAGGCTCCGTCTTCGCCCTGGTCGGCCCCAACGGCGCCGGCAAAACCACGGCCATCAAGACGCTGCTCAACATCCAGCAGCCCACCTCCGGCCGCGCCGAAGTGCTCGGCGTGGATTCGCGCTCGCTGGGCGCGGACCAACTGGCGCGCCTCGGCTACGTCTCCGAGAACCAGCAGATGCCCGGCTGGATGACCGTCCGCTACTTCCTTTCTTATTGCCGCGAATTTTATCCCCAGTGGCGCGACGAGGACGCGGCCGAACTGGTGCGCCTCTTCGAGCTCCCGCTCGGCCGCAAACTGCGCCACCTCTCGCGCGGCATGCGCGTGAAGGCCGCACTCGCCTCGTCGCTCGCCTATCGGCCCAAACTCATCGTCCTCGACGAGCCCTTCGGCGGCCTCGACGTGCTGGTGCGCGAGCAGTTGATCGAAAGCATCCTGGAACGCACCCCCGAAGCTACCGTCTTCCTGTCTTCCCACGACCTCACGGAGATCGAAAGCTTTTCGAGCCACGTCGCCTATTTGAACGAGGGCCGGCTGCTGTTCGCCGAAGAGATGGCCGCGCTCTCCGGCCGCTTCCGCGAGATCGAAGTGACCCTCGGCGAGCCCACTGAGCTCCCCCGCGATCTGCCGGCGGCGTGGCTGAATCCCGAGCAATCCGGCGTGGTCGTAGGATTCACCGATTCGCGCTTCGACGGCGACCGCAATCGCGCTGAAATCCAGCGCATCTTTCCCGGCGTGCGCGCCGTCACCGAGCGCGTCATGCCGTTGCGCGCCATCATGCTGGCGGTTTCGAAATCCGCCCAATCCTTCAAAGGAGCGAGGTAGTCATGCACCTGATCCTGCACATCTTCAAGAAAGACGTCCGGCGTCTCTGGCCGGGCATCGCGGTGGTGCTGTCGGTGCAGGCCTGGATTGCCTGGCTCGGCGCCCGCGACGCGCCGGTCGACTTACCGGACTTCAGCTTGCTGCTGATGGTGGCTTGGATCTTCCTGATCTCGCTCGCGGTGCTCGACGATCCCCTGGTGGGCGACCGCCAGTTCTGGATCACCCGCCCGTCGCGATGGCCCGTGCTCCTCGGCTCCAAGCTGCTCTTCGCCGTGGCCGTCGCGCACGGTCCCTCTTTTCTGGCCGATGTCGTGATTCTCGCCGTACGCGGATTCCACCCCTGGGCGTGGCTGGGAAGCCTGCTGACCAGGCAGTTGGTGCTTGCCGTCGGGCTCACCTTGCCGGCGATCGCGCTGGCGGCGACCATGCAGAGCCTGGCCCACGTCGTCTTGTCCATTATCGCGATCGGCGGGCTGACTGCCGTGGCGTCCAGTTTCCTTCCCCTGACGCCGCGGTGGAAAGGCGAGATGGATACCCGCGTCATCCTCTTTTTCGTCGTGCTGGGCGCGGCGGCGGCAGTGATCGTCCCCCTGCAGTACTGGCGCCGCCGAACCTGGCAATCGCATACCATCGGGGTCGCGGCCGTCTTGGCTGCCGAACTGGTGTTCAGTTTCCTCTCGCCGGTCTTCGTCGGGCGGGTGCGCGCGGCCGTCTATCCCACCTACACCACCATCGCGTTCCATCTGCGGACCCCGATAGAAGGGGCCTTTCGACCCGGTGTCTTTGGACCGTATTCGGCTCCGGGATGGGTGGAAGTGAATGTGCCCCTCAGCGTTTCCGGCATTCCCGAAGGCGTCGGAAGCCGCTATGGCGTTCAACCGGTCGAACTGATCGCCCCCGGCAACCGGCGGTACACGCTGAACCCCAGCTATATCGGACCTGACTGGCTGATTCTGTATCTCGAACGGCCGGCCTTTGAGAGCTTAAGGGACGCCAAGGTAAACCTCAAAGGCACGTTCATCATGATCCTCCATCGCGATGGCCAGACCGCATCGCTGCCCGTGGGAGCCAACCAGCCGGTACCCGGCGCGGGGCGTTGTTCCAGTGCGGCCATCGAACGCACCCTCGTGTACAACACGGCGATTTTGCGATCGCGCTTCGTGAATGTCTCTTGCGAGTCGCCGGCCGGCTTCACCCTGGAGCCGACGGCCACGCTCCGGCAAGGGGCGGAAACCGACGGGCCCGGCCAGCCGCTGCAGGGGTCGTCCAATCCGTGGCTCGTGTCCCTGTTGCCCATCGCACGCGTATCCGGATCTTTTCGCGTGCCGCAGGATTCAGCCGCGCCGGCCTCCGCCCGGCTGGAGATCACCCCCGATATTCCACGAGGCTGGCAGGTGGTGAATCTGGATCTGCGCGGCCTCCGGCTCCGTGACTTCGCGTACTGAGGGGGACTTCTATGCGAATGCGTCCGGCTGACTTTCACCGGTGGTAATCAGCTTGCG
The DNA here is from genome assembly GCA_964487165.1 of uncultured Solibacteraceae bacterium. GTDB lineage: Bacteria > Acidobacteriota > Terriglobia > Bryobacterales > Bryobacteraceae > PALSA-129. Next base: position 4,614 of record CAZARO010000169.1, read on the forward strand.
CAAATTACCGTTAACGAGGAGACCCCATGCGTTTGAGCAGCTGCCGTAGCATTCATATTCAGGCACCAGACCCATGTGGGTAAACCGGATGTCCGTTTTGCCGTCTTTCTCGGAGATCTCGAAAATAATGTCCGAGCCGTTCCACTCGCTTTTGTTCTTCAGAAAGCTGAGGTTACTGTCTACCACGTGCCAGACGACTTTCTTGCCGGGAAGGAGTTCCGTAATCCTTTGCGTGGACCGGTGGACATCCTGGTAACGGTACGTGAACTCGGCGCCCGATTTGTCGGTGTCGCCTTCGATTTGTCCCGACCACCATCCGCGAACGTTGTTAATGGCAGTGAAGGCTTCCCGCGGCGATTGGTCTACCGAAATAGCAGTGGTGAAATTCCGGTGTTTCATAAACCGCTCCTCTTGTCCGGCACGAAGCCCGCATACTGGCGCTCGAACGCCTTGGCCACGCCGTTGCGCCAGCCCTCGGCGATCGACTGGGAAGCCGGATCGGGGAAAATGTCTTCTTCCTTTTTCTCCAACCCGTCGAAGATTCCCATCGCCACTGACTCAGGCGAGGCCTTCGGTATCTCGAAGCCTCGGGTCATATCCGTATCCACGGGGCCCAGGAAAACGCCATGGACCGTCACCCCCTGGCCGACCAAAATCGCCCGCAACGACTGCGTCATGTTGGACGCAGCCGCCTTCGAAATCGAGTAGCCTGGCACCACCGGCAAGGGGGCCAGCGCCACCAGGGACAGGCTGTTGACGATGGCGCCTTTGGTCCGCCTGAGCTGCGGCAGGAAGGCGCGCGTCACCTGGAGCGTACCAAAGAGATTGACGGCCAGGTGCTGCTGGATCACGTCGAGATCGCTCAGGTCATCGTAGATGGCGATGCCGGCATTATTGATCAGGACATCGAGGGTGTCCACCTCACGGGCCGCGCGTTCCACTTGCAAAGCGCTGGTCACATCCAGCGCCGGGGGCGTCACACGCCCGTCGGTGTGCTGGAATGCGGTACGCGTTCCCGCATATACCCTTGCCGCGCCCCGTTTCAGTGCCTCATCGACAAGCGCCCGGCCGATTCCCCGGTTGGCGCCGGTAATCATGACAGTCTTATTCGTAATAGTCATACACCTCTCCTTTTCGAAATTTGTATTGCTGGTTATGCGAGCCCGGCGGCCCGCGCGATTAGAAGCAACCCCGCCCCGATAGCGGCAGCTCCGATGGCTCGCGCCACACGCTCGCCGGCCGGTGCTAACCGTTCGGCGGTGATGGCTGCCGTGACCACCGCCATCGCACGCAGGTCCATGACCCCGATCGCCAGCAGGATCGCCGTCAGGCCGGCACAGCCGCAGCCGCAGTGGACGCCGAGGCGCAGGCCGTGCCGCCACGCCATGCCGGCATCCGCTATCAGCGTACGGCCGCGTCCCGGAGCCTCCCGGCAGCACGCAAGGTGGCGCGCCTTCCACGGAGTGAATTGCAGCGCGCCGGCCATCAGGACTACCACCCCAGCCGCCATCGGAACTGCCCGCGCCAGTGCCTCGCACCGCATCTCGACCCCCGCCAGCACGACGCCCACCGCAAAGATGGCCGTTCCCAGCGCGGTCCACACGGCGAAGTACCCCAGGCCTACCAGCGCGGTCAGCCGGCCCAGCCGCATTTCGCCTGTTCTGCCCATGGCCTCGCGGTAGCGCCATAGCGTTGGCGCCACGGATGGCAGCATCATCGCGACCATCATCGCCATCCACATACCGGTGAACGCCGCCGCGGCGCCCGGCCACGTCTGTCCGGGCATTCGCATCCACGCCATCGACATCGTCCAGCCGCCCGGCATCGGCATCCCATCCTTTGCCAGCATGGACGCGCACCAGATCGTTGTCAGCGCTGCGCAGCCCGTGAAGAGCAGCGCGGAAATGGCGAGAAACGCCCCCTCGGTGGCTCGCGGAAGAGCCATGCGCCGCGCCAATCTCCAGTCCCGCATTTGCGCCGCCATCGCCATCGCTTCACCCCTGGTACTCGTCGTGCCGTTTCCACCAGACGCCCGTCTCGTTGCGGCCCTTGGGGGCGCGGTCGAGCCAAGGGTACATGCCCCAAATGCCGTCCACTCCGCGCGCATAGGTGGAATAGGTGTGGTAGACCGCGCCGTCCTCGATCGCGAAGGCGCTCATCCCCGGCCGTTCGCGCGTATAGGCGGCCGTATCGGTCCCGCACATGGCCGCAAACTGCGCTTCCGCCCCTCCTCCGCCGCCTTCCTTACCCGCGCGCCACTGCCGCTCCGGTTCGCGGTGGAAGTTATACTCAATCCCCTCCTGCTGTTGCTCTTTGGTGAATGAGGTACTGAAGTCGAAGTTGAAGTCGCTCCCGAACGAGGACGCCCAGGGAAACGTCCATCCCATCCGCTGCTTGTACGCCTGCAACTTCCCGAGCGGCCCCCGCGACACTGCCCAGAGCATCGCGTCATGGTTCGCCAGGTGGACGGCGATGCCGTTGAAGCCGTCGGCGATCGACGAACAGGACGGGCAGCCAGCCTGGTAGTCGGGCCCGAACATGAAGTGGTAAATCAGCAGCTGCGAACGCCCTCGGAAGAGGTCCGCCAGAGAGGCCTTCCCTTCGTCGGTGTCGAATCGATAGTCCTTGTCGATCGCGACCCACGGCAGCTCCTGCCGCTGCCGCGCCAGTTCGTCGCTGCGCCGCGTTAATTCCTTTTCCGACTTGAGGAGCTCGAGCCGTGCCGCGAGCCACTCGTTACGTGTTCCGGTCTGATGCTTGGCCATTGGTGTGGTCTCCTTCGTTTCTCGATAAAATTCAGTAATTGCCGCTCACGAGATAAACTTAACGCGGGATTGAGAAACCATGGGAGTGACAAGTGTGGCGGGATTCCAATGGACTCACTGATCGCTGCTGCGGCGCGCGCCCTCGCAGCCGGCGATCCTCTCGGCGCGTTGAAGCGGGTCGCCCTGCGAGACGACGCGCCCGCGCTCGCGCTACGGGGCATCGCCATGGCGCAACTGGGCGATCTGGTGCGCGCCAAGGCGCTACTGCGAAACGCCGCGCGCGCCTTCGGCCCAAAAGAGGCGGTGGCCCGCGCCAGATGCATCGTCGCCGAGGCCGAGATCGCACTCGCCTCGCGCGATTTGGGCTGGCCCGCCAAGACCCTGGACGCGGCGCGGGCTACGCTCGAAGCCCACGGCGACCGCGTGAACGCCGCGCACGCCCGCTACCTCGAGGTCCGGCGCCTCCTCCTGATGGGCCAGCTCGACCAGGCCGAGCGGGCGCTCGCCGATCTCGACCCCTCGCCCTTTCCGCCCGCGTCCCGGGCAGCTCACCAACTGGTGGTGGCGGGAATCGCCATGCGGCGTCTGCAAACGGAAGCGGCCCGCACCGCGCTCGCGAGGGCTGCGCGCGCCGCCCGGGAGGCAGGTATCCCCGCGCTGCAGGCGGAGGTGGAAAGCGCATCGCTCATCCTGAATACGCCCGCGGCGCGGCTCATTGCCGGTGGCGCGGAGCGGCTCCTCCTGCTCGCCGAAGTGGAAGCGCTGCTGGCATCGGAAACATTTGTGGTGGATGCCTGCCGCCACGCGGTGCGCCAAGCCGGCACAGCCATCTCGCTCGCCACCCGTCCCGTATTGTTCGCGCTCGCCCGCGCGCTGGGCGAAGCGTGGCCCGCAGACGTT